>DATBOH010000007.1:0-2791 GCA_036553915.1 Caulobacteraceae bacterium
CCCAACGTCCGGTGAAGCTGGTTGGAGCTAAAGCCCTTCTTGCTGGAGCAAAGCAGGTGCATGGCCTGGAGCCAGATATGCAGCTTAACGTTGCTGCCCTCGAACACCGTTCCAACCTTCACGGTGAAGGGCTTGCGGCAGTCTTTGCATTTGTAGACGCCCAGGCGGGTGGACTTGCCCCCTAGGGCCGTGGAATTGCCGACCGTGCCGCAATGAGGGCACACGCGACCGTTCGCCCACACGCGCGCCTCAACGAACGCATAGGCGGCCTTCTCATCGTGAAAGTGCTTGGCGGAGAGCGCGGAGGCCATCGGTCATACCCTTAATATGACCCTTAGTACCATGACTCTTAAGCGGTTTCAAGCGATTTTGGTACGGATTGTATAATAACCCCTTTCGGGGGCGATGCTACAATTTGCGTAGCAAGCACTGTATTTCAAAGCGGTTCCAGAGAGGCTCGATGAGCCTGGTGGAGCGCCGCCGCCTGTCAGCTCGCGGCCAGGGTCGCCTTGTAGAAGCTGATCAGGGATTCCAGGCGCTCGGCGTCGGCTTGCGCCTCGGCGCGTGACCGGGGGGCCGGGGCCTGGGCGACCGGCTCGCGGCCTTCGCGAGCGGGCCTGGTCTCGATGCGATGACGATGGGTGTCGCTCATGGCTCTGCTGTATGCCTCGATTCTGATCCTCAGGGGCCATCCGGCCCCGAGTCAAAGTGTCGCAGGGTCAAGCTACTGCGTGCAGTAGCTCGCGCCGGAGACCATGACGCACTCCTTCTTGGCGTGGCGGACTGGCGGCGGCGGCGGCGGGGCCATGGCGTAGTTGACCGCCCGGGCCGAAGCATTGCCGGCGTCGCTGTCGGGCGGTCCCTTGGTCAGCACCAACACCAGCACGACCACGCAGGCCAGCGAGGCCCCCAGCACATAGAGGACTTTGCGGACCCGGCGCGAATTGCCATAGGTGTCGAAGCGGTCGTGGGCCGAAAAGATGAGCTGCGCGTCCATGAACGCCGAAGCCATCGATCCGCTGTCGCCCATGAGGGCGTGTTCCGGCGCGTGCACGTCGGCGAAGGCCCCGCCGACCGCCCCCAGCGCCACTTCGCTCGGATAGCGCATGGCCTCGCCGGTGACCGCCACCGGCTCGCTCGGAGCGGCCGAATCCTCGGCCTCGGCCGGATCGTTGGCCGGCTCCAGGCTCTGCGGCTCCAGGGGCGGGAAACGGCGATGGAACTGGCTGGTCAGCTCCTCCAGGAAGGCGCCTTCGGCGGCGTCCGGTCCCTGGGTGGCGGCGGCGAAGGAGAAGGCCGGGTCGACCTGGGCGGCGATCGCTTCAACCGCCGAGCCGGCGTGCAGCATGGTGATGGCGCGCAGCGCCGCTTCGACCTGGCGGGCGCTTACCTGGGTCATCGGAATGGCGGCGTGGATCTCATTGATCATGGTCGCCAGGGCGGTCGGATCCAGGGCCCGGTGCGCGGCGGCCAGCGGGCGCAGGAAGGCGGCCGACTTCAACCGCCCGCAGGCGTCGGCGGCGACATTGGCCTTGGAAAGCGCTGGCTGGTTGTTCAGAGCGTCGAGCAGAGCGGCCTGATTGCCGCCGGCCATGGCGCCCAGAAGGGTGACCGCTTCCTTGGGTCCGACATCGATCAGCCAGGCGATCTCGGCCGCCAGACGGCTGTCGGGTTCGAGCAGCAGGCGGCGGGCGCGACCCAGCGCCGCCTCGTCCTGGGGACGAGCCGCCACACGCTTCTGGAAGGCATCCTCGACATCCCGAGCGCTGGCGCGGATCGAAATGGGCAGGATGACAAACGGATTATACGCAAACGAAAACGCCGCCATTAGCTACATTTCCCCCGAAGGGTTTGGGCCTTGCGCTGCAAACTCGTTGAGCAGCGCGCCGCCAAAACAACTAGAACCCCGAACGCACGGAACGATGACGCAAACTTAACCCGACTCCGGAAGGTGAAAAAGCACTCGGGCCGCGACCCATGACCGCACCCCCACCGGCGTTCAGCGGCGGTTCAGAGGGCGCTTAAGGCCCCGGCCGCCTTAAGGCGCGGAGCGATCCAGCGGCCATACAGGCTCTGCTACAGGACGGTGCAGTTCCGCAAGCGACGGCCAGCCGATGCGCCCGCGAACGCGCTTTCTTGAGAGGCGTCCCGCGCTGCGACTTATCGTCCCACCGGCGCGGATGTTGGGTCGCGCAAGGCCCTGTAGCGGCCGGGTTGTTCGTCGCCCTAGGCGATTTGCCGGCCGGAACGCTGCTTCCGCGACCGACGAAGGGCGGCCCCGGCTCCGGCGAAACCCGCCAACATGATCGCCCAGGTCGCCGGTTCCGGCACGTTGGCGGTGGCGAATCCGCCTTCCCCAGCGACAGAGTAGTTGCCGCAGGCCTGGCAAAAGAACGAGGCGGTAGAGATATCTACCGATCCACCTCTGGGCGCGCCGGCCAGAGAACTGATGAACGTCCAGGCCGCATCGCCACCGCCAAAATTATTGACTTCAAAACTCTGGGGTCCGGTGAGGCTGGCGTAGTTCGCGATCAGGTTCGAGAAATGGTAGCCGGTCCCGGTCCCGTACGGCCCCCCGACCATATTGACGTCCCAGGCGGTAATCAATCCGGTCGCGGAATTGGTCGTGAAGGTTCCGTCCAAGGCCGTGCCCCCAGACATGTTTACGTTGTGCAGGGTCCAGATCGTCGAGGCGGCGTTCACGCCGGTAGCGACCAGCGCCACAGCCGCGGCCAGGACGACTGATGGAAGACGCAACGACATTGTCTTCATGGTGTTTTTCCGTATCGGA
>DATBOH010000023.1:0-1637 GCA_036553915.1 Caulobacteraceae bacterium
CTGGGTCGATGACGCGGGGGCCGCGCCCGGCGATCTCGACGCGCTCGCCCTGGCCGACGAGCAGGCCTGGCGCGAGGAGCGGGCGGAATACCTGTTGTACTAGGATATTCGGCTCAGGTGGCATATCCGCGGACGGTGCGACGAGGCCTTCGTCGACGCGGCCCTCGCCAACCTGGATGAACTTGGGGTGCAGGTCGACGCCGAGACGGCCGCCCATGCCTGGGGGCAGACCCTTGATTTGGCGCGCGCCGAAAATCTCACGGCTTACGACGCCAGCTATCTCGAACTCGCCCTTCGGCTTGGCATCCCCATGGTTTCAGCCGAGGCCGAATTGATCAGCGCCGCCCGACGCCGAGGCCTCCACACGATAGCCATCTAGGCCCCTTCAACCGGGGCATGGTAAACTTGGGCCTTCGCCGATGCGCGCGAGGGCTGGGGATGTCCGCGAACGACCTGGACAAGGCTCTGTCGGCAAGTCCGGTGCTCGGACTGCTGTCGGCGCAGGCGCGTTCGCATCTGGCGGCGTCCGGCTCGGCGCTTACGCTCGAGCCCGGCGCCCTGCTCTGCCAGCAGGGCGATCCCGGCGACGCCGTGTTCGTGCTTCTAGAGGGCGAGGTGGAGATCCGCACCAGCTCCATCGAGGGGGTGCAGGTGCGCTTCGCCAGTTTCGAGGCCGGGGCCGTGGTCGGCGAAATGGCGGCGCTGGATGGGGGCGTGCGCTCCACCGACATGGTGGCGGTGCGCCGCTCGCGCCTGTGGCGCATTCCCCGCGGTCCGCTGATCGCGGCCCTGACCGACGAGCCCAAGGCGGCGGTGGCCCTGGTGGCCGAGCTGGCCGGACGCTTGAGGATCGCCAACGCCTCGCTGGAGGCGATGCGCACCCTCGACCTTGGCGGTCGGCTGGCCAGGCTGCTGCTGGAGACCATCGGCGCGCGTGGACTGGCGGCCATGACCCAGACCGAGATCGCTCGCCGCCTGGGGGCCTCGCGCGAGAAGGTCAACCGCAAGCTGAACGCCTGGGCGCGCCAGGACTGGGTGGAGCTCAGCCCCGCCGGCATCCGGGTGATCGAGCGCGAGGCGCTGGCGGAGTTGGTCGGGGCCGCGCCCCAGAGCTGAAGGTGACGCCGGTCACATCCGCGGGCGAGGCGTCGGCCTAGCTTCTCCTCAGCGCTTCACTTCCGAAGCGATCTGGAGAGCACGAATATGTCCGCTTCCAACCTGGCCCTGGCGCTCGGCGCCGCGGCGCTGGCCCTGGCCGCCGCCTCGGCTCCCGGCGTCTCTGCCCAGACCGTCTCGACGGTCGTCAGCTACAGCGACCTCAATCTCAACTCTTCCGAGGGCGCAAAGACAATGTTCAAGCGCATCAGGACGGCCGCCCGGCAGGCCTGCGGCGACGAGCCTGACATCGGCGACATCGCCGGCTTCAGCGGTTGGAGCACCTGCGTGAGCGACGCCGTCAATGGCGCCATCGGCCGTCTCGGCGCTCCGATGGTCACCGCGCTCAACGAAGGCCACGGTTCGGCCCAGCCGGTGATCCTGGCCAAGGCGCGCTGACTCCTTCCCTCACTGCGCCGCCTCAGAGGGCGACGGTCCCCCGGCCGTCGCCCTTTTTCTCGTGACCGTGGTCACAGCCGCCG
>DATBOH010000052.1:0-10054 GCA_036553915.1 Caulobacteraceae bacterium
TATCAGTTTGCTCTACAGGGGGCCGACACCGCCAGCGTCACCAACTGGTCCAATCGCCTGGTCCAGAATCTGGGGGGCGAGGCGAAGCTGCGCAATGTCTCCTCCGACCTGCAGAACGAGGGCCAGTCGGCGTTCATCGATATCGATCGCGACACCGCCGCGCGCCTCGGCATCACGCCGGCGACGGTCGACGAGACGCTCTACAACGCCTTTGGCCAGCGGATCATTTCGACGATCTTCACCCAATCGAGCCAGGAGCGGGTGATCCTGCAAGCCGACACCCGGACCACCGCCACGCCCACCGGCCTGGGCGATCTCTATCTCACCGGTCAGGGCGGCGTAGCCACGCCGCTTTCGGCGATCGCTACGGTCAGCCAAAGACTGGCGCCGCTGCAAGTCAATCACGTGGCTCAGTTCCCGGCCGCCAATATCTCCTTCGACACCGCACCCGGCGTTTCGTTGGGTGCGGCGGTGAATGCCATCAAGCAGGCCGAGAAGGCCATTGGCATGCCGGCCGCGATCACCACCACCTTCCTCGGCGCGGCCAACGCCTACAACGCTTCGCTCGCCAACGAGCTGTGGCTGATCCTGGCGGCGATCGTCACCGTCTACATCGTCCTAGGCGTGCTCTATGAGAGCTATATCCACCCGATCACCATTCTCTCGACCCTGCCGTCGGCGGGGGTGGGCGCGCTCCTGGCATTGATGCTGGCCGGCCAGGACCTCGGGGTGATCGGGATTATCGGCATCATTCTGCTGATTGGCATCGTCAAGAAGAATGCGATCATGATGATCGATTTCGCCCTCGACGCCGAGCGCACCGAGGGAAAGTCGCCGCGCGAGGCCATCCACCAGGCCGCCTTGTTGCGCTTTCGACCGATCATCATGACCACTCTGGCGGCGCTCTTCGCCGCCCTGCCGCTGATGCTAGGCTGGGGTGTGGGATCGGAGCTGCGACACCCGCTGGGGGTCACCATCGTCGGCGGCCTGATCGTCAGCCAGGCCCTGACCCTGTTCACCACGCCGGTGATCTATCTCCAGTTCGACCGCCTCGGCCGCCGCTTTGGCGGTCCTAACCGGCGCAAAGGCGAGGCTGATCCGTCGCTCTCCGAGGCGGAGCCGGATCCCGGACCGGCGCCGGCATGAACATCTCAGCCCATTTCATCCGGCGCCCGATCGCCACCGTTCTGCTCACCTGCGGCATCGCCATGGCTGGAATCGCGGCCTTCTTCGTCCTGCCGATTTCGCCTTTGCCTCAGGTCGACTTTCCGACCATTTCGGTCAGCGCCGACCTGCCAGGCGCGAGCCCTGAGACCATGGCCACGAGCGTCGCCACGCCCCTGGAGCGGCGCCTGGGCCTGATCGCCGATGTCAGCGAAATGACCTCGTCGAGCCGCACCGGCCAGACCAATGTCACCCTGCAGTTCGGACTCAACCGCGACATCGACGGGGCCGCCCGCGACGTACAGGCGGCCATCAACGCGGCTCGCGTCGACTTGCCGGCGACGCTTCACACCAACCCGACCTACCGTAAGCAGAATCCGGCTGACGCGCCGATCATGATCCTGGCCCTGACGTCGGCGACCCGAACGCCCGGGCAGATCTACGATGCCGCGTCCAATATCCTTCAGCAGCAGATCAGCCAGGTGAAGGGCGTCGGCGATGTGACCATCGGCGGCTCATCCTTGCCGGCCGTCCGCGTCGACCTCAATCCCCCGGCTCTGTCGCGTTATGGGATCGGCCTGGAAGACGTCCGGGCCGCGATCGCCTCGGCCAACGCCAATCGTCCAAAGGGTGTGGTCCAGGACAGCCAGACCCGATTGCAAATCTACACCAATGACACCGGCTTCAACGCCGCCGCGTTCGCCCCCATCGTGGTCGCCTGGCGCAACGGCGCCGCGGTGCGGCTTTCCGAGATCGCCACGGTCACCGATGGCGTCACCGACGTGCATAATTTCGGCCTCTTCAACGGCAAGCCGGCCGTGGTCGCGGTGATCCGGCGCACGCCGGCGGCCAACATCATCAACACCGTGGATCGCGTCAAAGCCCTGTTGCCGACCCTGCGCGAAAGCCTGCCGCCCGACATCGCCATGCAGGTCGCCTCCGATCGCACCATCACCATCCGCGCCTCGCTCGCCGATGTCGAACGCACGGTCTTGATCGCCATCCTCCTGGTGGTCGCGGTGACCGCCTTCTTCCTGCACAACGGCCGCGCGGTGCTGATCCCGAGCGTCGCCGTGGCCACATCGCTGTTGGGAGCGCTGGCGGTGATGTTCCTGCTCGGCTTCTCGCTCGATAATCTGTCGCTGATGGCCCTCACGGTATCGACCGGCTTCGTGGTCGATGACGCCATCGTGGTGCTGGAGAACATCACCCGCCACGTCGAGGCGGGAATGAACCGGCTTGAGGCGGCGCTGCTTGGAGCCCGTGAGGTCGCGTTCACGGTGTTTTCGATCACCGTTTCGCTGGTCGCGGTGTTCATCCCGATTCTGCTGATGGGCGGCATCGTCGGTCGGCTGTTCCGCGAGTTCGCGGTCACGCTATCGGCGGCCGTTCTGATTTCGCTGCTGATTTCACTCACCACCACGCCGATGATGTGCGCTTTTCTCATCGACCCGCCGCGTCCCGGCCGGGGTCCGGGGCGGCTCGCGCGCCTGTCCGACAGTGGCTTTGGGTGGATGCAGCGAACCTATGAGCGCGCGCTGGACTGGGCCCTGGACGCGGGACCGGTGATGCTGGTGGTGCTCCTGGCCACGATCGGCCTGAGCATCTGGCTGTTTGGCGTCGCGCCCAAGGGGTTTTTCCCGCAGCAGGACACCGGAGAACTGGCCGGGGGAGTTCAGACCGATCAGTCGAGTTCCTTCGCCATCACGCGGCAGCGGATGCGGCAGTTCGTCGACATTGTTCGCCACGATCCCTCGGTGGACACGATCGTGGCCTTCGCCGGCAACAATGCCGCCGGCGGCTTCCTGTTCACCAGCCTGAAGCCGCGCGGCGTCCGGCGGGGCGGGTCGGCGGCGGTGGTCGCCCGATTGAGGCCCAAGCTCGCCCGCGTGGTCGGCGCATCTCTGTTCCTCAATCCCGTCCAGGATGTGCGCGTCGGCGGCCGATCCAGCAACGCCACCTATCAGTACACTTTGCAGGCCGAGGATCTGGGCGAGCTGCGGACCTGGGCCACGAAGCTCGCCGACCAAATGAAGCTGCAGCCGGCCCTGGTCGATATCAACACCGATCAGGAAGACCACGCCCTCGACAGCTTTGTCACCATCGACCGCGACCGCGCGGCGCAACTGGGGCTTACCGACACGCAGATCGACAACACCCTCTACGATGCCTTCGGCCAGCGGCAAATTTCGGTGATCTACAAGGACACCAACCAATACCGCGTCGTCATGGAGGCCGACCCCAGCTTCACCCAGGATCCGACGACACTCAGCCGACTATACGTCAGCACCGGCCAGGCGGCTGGCGGCGTCGCCACCCCTCCGCTCAGCAGCGCCGCCAATCTGGCTTCGGTCGCCGGCGCCACGCCGTCTACGACCGCGGCGGCCGCTTTCGCGGTCCTTCCAGCCACCCGGGCGGGCGTGACGGCGGCGACGCTCGCGGCCCAAAGCGTCCGCACGACGGCGGCCCAACAAGCCGCACCCTCGTCGTTCTCGACCGCCCTCTCAGGCCGCACGGGGGGCGGCGGCGCCAGCCGCGCCACCGCCACGACCGCGACGACAGCCGGCGCCTCCCTGGCCGCCGGCTCCGGCAAGGCGCTGGCGGTCGGGGCGACGGCAGTCGGTGGGCCCGCGGCGCCGCCGGGCCGGGCGGCCTCTCAGGGGGTGGCGGTCAGCGCCACGCCAGAGACGCTCGTGCCGCTTTCAGCTTTCGCCAGTTGGGCCGACGGGGCCACACCGCACGCCGTCAATCACCAGGACGCGTCGCCGGCGACGACGATCTCTTTCAACCTGGCCCCGGGCAAGTCCTTGAGCGACGCCACCCACGCCATCGCCGCCGCCTCGGCGCAGATTCACATGCCGGCCAATGTCCACGGCGGCTATCAGGGCACCGCCAAGGTCTTCCAGGAGTCGACCGCGAGCGAACCGCTGCTGATCGCCGCCGCCTTGGTGGCCATCTATCTGGTCCTGGGCATTCTCTACGAAAGCTACATTCACCCCCTGACCGTGCTCTCGACCTTGCCGTCAGCCGGGGTAGGGGCGCTGGTGGCCTCGATCGTCTTCCACGTCGAACTCAGCATCATTTCGCTGATCGGCATCATTCTGCTGATCGGCATCGTCAAGAAGAACGCCATCCTGATGATTGACTTCGCGATCGCGGCGCGGCGGCGTGGTCTCAACGCTCACGACGCCATTCGCGAGGCGGCTCTGACGCGCTTTCGGCCGATCATGATGACGACTTTCGCCGCCATTCTTGGCGCTCTGCCTCTGGCCATCGGGTGGGGCGAGGGTTCGGAGCTACGCCGACCGCTCGGCGTCACCATCATTGGCGGGTTGCTGGTGAGCCAACTCATCACCCTGCTGACGACACCGGTCATTTACCTCTATCTCGACCGGCTGGCCGACCGGCGGCGGCCCCGGCCAATCCCCGCCGCCCCGGCATACGCCACATGAGCTCCGCCATGGTCCATCCCCGCACTTTCTTCCTGGCCGCCTTGAGTCTGCTTGGCGGCTGCCTGGTCGGTCCCAACTACCGGCGCCCTTCAGCCCCCACCCCCACGGCGTTCAAGGAAGCCGAAGGCTGGTCCCCGGTCCAACCTTCCGACGCCGCCGACCGCAAGGACTGGTGGACGGTGTTCGGCGATGCGACGCTCAACGCCCTGGAAGCGCGGGTGGCGATCTCCAATCAGACCCTGGCCGCCGCTGAAGCCGCCTATCGCGAGGCGCACGCCCTGGTCGCCATCGACCAGGCTCAGCTATGGCCGACGATCACCGCCAACGCCTCGGCCAATGCCTCCGGCGGCGGCGGGGCGACGACGACCGGCACCGGCGGCACCGGCGGAACGACCGGGCGCGGCACACGCGGGAGCTTCCAGGTCAGCGTCGGCGGCACCTGGGCCCCCGACATCTGGGGGGCGGTGCGCCGCCAGGTGCGCAGCGCCAAGGCCCAGGCCCAAGCCAGCGCCGCACTGGTCGCCAACGCGCGACTGTCGGCCCAGACCGAATTGGCCTCCGATTACATCTCCATGCGCCTGCTCGACGAACAGCAGCGCGACCAGGACGGCGCCATCGCCGCCTACACCCGAACTCAGACCATCGTTCAGAACAAATACGCGGCCGGCAATGCGCCGCGCAGCGATCTGCTTACAGCGACCAGCCAGCTAGAAAGCGCCAAGGCGCAGGCCCTGGACCTTGGCCAACAGCGGTCCCGGTTCGAGCACGCCATCGCGGTGTTGACCGGCCAGCCGCCGGCTGCCCTTTCCCTCCCGGCCGGCGCCTGGACGATGAAGGTCCCGGAGATTCCCGCCACAATTCCTTCGGCGCTTCTGCAGCGCCGACCCGACATCGCCAACGCCGAGCGCACAGCCGCCGCCCAAAGCGAGCTGATCGGCGTCGCCGTCGCCGCCTTCTACCCCAACCTGACGTTGACCGGGCAGGGCGGCTTCGCAGCCCCAAACCTGGGGCAACTGTTCAATCTGTCGAGCGGTTTCTGGTCGGTCGGCGCGGCTGTGGCCGAAACTATCTTCAATGGCGGAGCCCGAACCGCCAAGGTGCGCCAGGCCCGCGCCGCCTATGACCAGGCGGTCGCCACCTACCGACAGACGGTGCTGACCGCCTTCCAGAACGTCGAGGATGACCTGGCGGCGCAAAGGGCCTTCGCCGCCGAGCAGGGCCACGCCGAGGTCGCCGCTGCCGACGCCGCCGCCAATGTGCAGATCACCCGCAACGAATACGAGGCCGGTACCGTCGATTTCACCACTGTCGCCACGGCCGAGGTGTCGGCGCTGCAAAGCCGGACCGCGCTGGTGCAAATCCAGGCCAGTCGCCTGACGACCGCCGTGGCCCTGATCGAGGCTCTGGGCGGCGGCTGGACAGAGGCCGATTTGCCCAGGAGTTGAGCTGGTTCGGCCGGCAAGCCGATCAAGGCGGACCATCGGCGAGGAAAAAATTCACCGCAGTTACGGCGAATTTCGGTTCGAGGCTTCTGAAGATTTGACGTCGAGCGTGAGGCGCGAAGTGCAAATTTATGATCACCAAAGATCATATAGAAATTGCAAAACATCAATCCTCTGGAAGGGTATCGCCGACCTTGCGGCGGTCGTCCGCCCGTCGGCGGGCCTTGGTGGAAATCTTCCCGCCCGCCTTGGCGGAAATCTCCTTGAGCTTGACGTGCTGGCGGCCGGAAAGCGCTTGGCCGACGGCGCCCTTTTCCGGATCGGCGAAGGCGCGGCCGAACTTGGCCAGCCGCTCTTCGATTGAGCCCAGAAACTCGCCCTCCCAGGCCGACAGGTCGACGCCATGCCGCAGGGCGGCGCGACGCGCCCGCCGCAGGGCATTGATGGCGGCGCGCCGGGCCTGATCTCGGCCTGACGGACGCGAGCGCTTCAAAGCCCTCCGATGGCCGAGATGTAGAGGTCGACGAGGGCTTCTTCTTCCTGCCGCTTCGCCCCATCCTGAGCCCGCAGGCGCACGACCTTGCGCAGAATCTTGGTGTCGAAGCCTTCGCCCTTGGCCTCTGCGTAGACCTCCCTCAGGTCAGCGGCCACGGCCTTTCTGTCTTCTTCGAGGCGTTCGATCCGCTCGACCAGGCTCTTCAGCTTACCCTGGGCGCTGGTGTTGAGAGTGTCGAAGGCGGGGGCGTCGTCGGGCATGGATAGGGCAAAGCTCGCATTGAAAGAGGACGGTCGCGACCCTAGAATCCGGGGGCGCGCAAGTCATCGCGTGTGCGGCCTTGTCCACAGGAGACTTGCGGCCGCTGCAAAGAGAAGGCGAGACATGGCGCAGTCCCCCGTCACCCAGGCCGATGCCGAAGCTGCCGTCCGTACACTGATCGAATGGGCTGGCGACGATCCGGGCCGCGAGGGCCTGCGCGAAACGCCGGCCCGCGTCGCACGCTCCTATCGCGAACTGTTCGCCGGCTATGCCAGCAACCCGCGCGACTATCTCGAACGGACCTTCGAAGAGGTTGGCGGCTATGATGAGCTGGTGGTCTTGCGCGACATACCGGTGGTGAGCTTCTGCGAGCATCACATGCTTCCCGTGCTGGGACACGCGCACGTGGGCTATCTCCCAACCAGCCGCGTGGTCGGAATTTCCAAGCTCGCCCGGGTTGTGCACGGCTTCGCCCGCCGCCTGCAGATCCAGGAAAAACTGACGGCCGAAATCGCCGAGGCGATCGACACGATCCTGCGGCCCAAAGGGGTCGGCGTGGTCGTCGAGGCCGAGCATAGCTGCATGAGCCTGCGCGGCGTCAATACGGTGGGCTCGCACATGATCACCAGCCATCTCACCGGGTCTATCCGCGACGATGCACGCACGCGGCAGGAGTTTCTGCGCCTGACGCGTCGCGGCTGACGCCCGGGCTCTAAGCCCAAGCCAGAGGGAACAGGGAGAGCAACCGCAGGGTTAAAAGGCGGGGGCGTCGCCGCAGAGCGCCACCTTGACCACCGTGCCGGCTTCCAAACCCGTCGTCTCGCCGCTCCGGCTTCTTGCGGCCGTCGGAGCGCTCCTGCTTGTTGGCATCGCCATCTTCATCGCCCTGTTCCAATGGAACTGGCTGCGCGGTCCTCTGGCCCGCTATCTGACGGCGCGCCTGGAGCGGCCAGTGACGATCACCGGCGACCTCGACGTGCATCCGTGGTCGTGGAAGCCGCGCGCCACGGTCACCGGCGTCACCATCGGCAACCCGCCCTGGGCTGGACCCGCGCCGATGGCGGTGCTGCCGCGGTTCAGCGCTCAGATCGCCCTGAAGCCACTCATCCTGCAGGGCCGGACGATCTTCCCATTCATGCAGGCCGACCGACCCTCGGTGGCCCTGTTCCGGAACGCCAAGGGGCGAGAGAACTGGCGCTCGGTGAGCGGAGTGGGCCGGCCGCTCAAGCTGCCGGCCATCGAACACCTGGTCATCCATGACGGCCGGGTGCGTTACGTCGACATCCCAAGGCGCGTGCGCTTCCTGGGCACCGCCAATTCGCGCGACACCCTGGTCGGGCCGGACCGGGGCGATTTCAGACTGGACGGCGCTGGCAGCCTCAAAGGTACGCCCTTCAGCTTAAGCGTGCATGGCGGCCCGCTGATCCACCTCGACCCCAAGTTGCCCTACCATTTCAATGGCCGGCTCACGAGCGGGCCCACGCACATCCTCGCCGACGGGATTTTCAAAAGGCCGTTCGACTTCTCGCACATCACTGGCGTCGTCCATGCCAGCGGCCCCGATTTCGGTCAGCTCTATGCGCTCACCGGCGTCGCCCTGCCGACCACGCCGCCCTACGATCTGGCGGCGGGTTTCGCCCGCGAAGACCAGAGTTACGCCTTCCGGCATCTGCACGGCCGGGTCGGTGACAGCGACCTGGCCGGAGCAATCACCGTCGAGCGCCGCGATGGCCGGCCGAATGTCACCGCCAACCTGGCTTCGCGGCGCCTGAAGCTCGCCGACCTGATGACGGTGATTGGCGGCGCGCCACGCCACATCGCCGGCCATACTGTCTCGATGGCCGAGAAACGGACGGCCGCGCGGCTGGCCGCCGAACATCGCCTGTTGCCCGACACGCCGCTCGACATCAGCCGAATTCGCGGCACCGACGCGCGGCTAACCTACGCCGCCCGATCGGTGGATGCCGGCAAGCTGCCAACCCGCAACCTGATGCTGAAGGCCAGCCTCGACCACGGTCTATTGGTGGTCGATCCCTTCGCCGTCAGGCTGCCGCAAGGCGATCTGGCCGGCAGCATCCGTCTGAACGCGCGTGGGCGCACGCCCGTGACCGCGCTTGATCTTCGCCTCGCCAATGCCCGGCTCGAGACCTTGGTCGAGCACGGGGGCGCCAACCCGCCGGTGGTTGGTGGTCTCTATGCGCGAACAGCCCTGAAAGGCGCTGGAAATTCCGTGCGCGCCGCCGCGGCTCACGCCAACGGCCAGGTCACCGTCGTGATCCCCGGAGGCCAGATGCGTCAGGCCTTCGCCGAACTGATGGGCATCAATGTCGCCCGCGGCCTGATTCTGATCCTGGAGAAGAACCATGGCGCAACGCCGATCCGCTGCGCCGTCGCCGACTTCAAGGCCACCGATGGGGTGCTGCGGGCCCAGGCGATCGTCCTCGATACAGGGGTGGTGATCGCCACCGGCAGCGGCGACGTGAACCTCAGGGACGAAACGTTGAATCTCGCGTTCGCAGGCAAGCCCAAAAAGTTCCGCCTGATCCGCGTCGGCGCGCCGATCACCATCAAGGGATCACTGGAAAAGCCCAAGCTCGGCGTCGATGTGGCCAAGGCCGCGCCGCAAGCGGCCGCCTCGGTATTGCTGGGGGCGTTGGTCTCACCGCTGGCGGCCATTCTGCCGTTCATCGGTCCCGGGCTGGCCAAGGACGCCAATTGTGCGTCGCTGACGGCGCAAGCCGAAGCGCGCGGCGCGCCACTTCGGCGGCGATAGCTCGGCGATCGGACAAGCCCCGCCGCCAGGACCCGAATTGACCGGTCCGCGCCGGCGATCGGCTGCGCCAAAAATGAAAGGCCCGATTTGGAGTAACTCCAAACCGGGCCCTGCTTCTCGCCTTCAGTCGGGGGGGCGAAACATTGAGCGAGAAGACTTTGGCAAAACGCCATCGCGGGGCCCCGGTTCCGAGGCGCCTCAAAAAAAATTTCCGCAGGGCGCGGCGATGCCGCCGGACCTGCTGCTTCGCCAATGACAGCCGGAATGGACATTGCGAAATGAAACTATCAAGCCGACAAATCCCTTGACGGGCCGGTTGGAAAATAGTGCAATATGAAACGTTGCGAGGACTGTGGAGAGCGGCATGTCAGATCGCCCCGCCACCCGCGCGAGCCATTCAGTCCCCGGCGACACCGCCACTCCCGCTGCCGTCCTGGAGAAGCTGAAGCGCTATTTCGCCGAAGCG
>DATBOH010000090.1:0-4773 GCA_036553915.1 Caulobacteraceae bacterium
CTATGAGCGCGCCAATGGCCTGGTCATGGCTGGCGACAAGCAGGACATGGACAGCGCCCGTCTGGCGGCCATGTCGGGGGCTGGACCGCAGCCGATCATTCCACCGCCAGCGGTGATGTCATCTTCGGCGGCGGCCATGCAACTGGCGACGGTGGAAGCAACAATCGCGGCTCAATCGAAACAGCTCGGGCCGAACAATCCGGGCATCATTCAGCTCCAGGCCGAAAAGAAGAACCTTGAGGCGACGGTCGCCAAGGAAAACGCCGGCCAGAAGCTGCTGAGCGGCATCGCGGCCCAGAACTCGGCGGTGGTCGAGCGCGGCATCGCCTCACAGAAAGCCAAGGTGGTGGCCGAGAGCGGCAAGATCGGCGTGCTCAACCAACTCCAGACGGAGGTCGACCTGCGCCGGGAGATCTTCAACAAGTCCTCGGCCCTGGCGGCCCAGCAGCGCGAGGAGGCCTTGACGGTTGAATCCGGCCTGACCCCGCTGGCCAGCGCCTCGGTGCCCAAGACCCCGGCCTTTCCCAACAAGATGCTGATCTTTCCAGGCGCCCTGGCCATGGGCCTGGCGCTGGGGGTCCTGGCATCGCTGATCATGGAGCTGCTGGCCCGACGGGTGCGCGGACCCGAGGATTTGGCCGGCTCGGTGAATGTGCCATTGCTGGGTACGATCGCCGCTCCCCCCCATGCGCCGGGCCGCCGCGCCCTGATCGGCCGCCGGACCCTGGCCTTGAGCGGACGCAGAAAGGCGGCCACCGCGTGAGTGAGACTCTTCCCGCACAACGGACTGGCGGCGCGCCGGCGCGCGTCGCCGTGGCCAGCGATGCGACCTATGAATTCTCTCAGTCGTTGGCGATGCTGGCCGCTCCGACCGGAGCGACGGCGGAATCGATCCGCGCACTGCGCACTCACATCGTCGCCCAGCACATCGACTACGGCCGGCGGGCCCTGGCGGTCTGCGCCCCCAACGCCGGGGTCGGTTGCACCTTCACGACAATCAATCTGGCGGTGGCGCTGTCGCAGATCGGCCTCAAGACTCTGGTGATCGACGCCAATCTTCGGGCCCCGTCGTTCGAGACCTTCATCAAGCCTTCGCGCCACGGCAAGGGTCTGGCTCAGTGCCTGGATGCGGCCGAAGACAACTGGCTGGACTGCATCGACTCTGACGTCATGGCCGATCTGTCGGTGATGTTCGCTGGCGAAACCGTGGTCGACGCCCAGGCGCTGCTGGCCAAGTATCGGTTCGAAACCCTGGTCGACTTCTGTCTGCGCAATTTCGATGTCACGCTGATCGATACGCCGCCCGCCAACAGTTGCGCCGATGCTCGTCTGATCAGCAAGGTGGTGCGCTACGCTCTGGTGGCGGCGCGCAAGGATCGGACCTTCGTCGATGACGTCAAGACGTTGATCGGCCAGCTCGAAAGCGACGACGTGAAGGTCATCGGCACGGTGTTCAACCAGGCCTGACCATGGACGTCGCGGCCAACTGGCGGCCGATGGGGCTGCGCCTGCAACGAGGCTGGTGGCTGCTGATCGCCCTGGGGGTGATGGCCATCCCCACGGTCGAGATCCTGTACCGCCAGGAATGGACGCTGGACTTCGGCGCCTATGGTCCGATCGTGCTGGCCACTGGCGCCTGGCTGCTGGGCCGCCAGGCCGGCGACCTGAGCGCTCACGCAAAACCAGGCCCAGATTGGCTGACCTTTCCGCTGCTGCTGGCCGGCATGGCGCTGTATCTGGTCGGTCGGACGCTGGATTTTCCGACCCTGGACACGGCCGGCATCTACGTCGTCGGCTTGGCGATTCTGTGCCGCAAGGTCGGGCCGGCGGCGATGCGGCGAGCCTGGTTCCCGCTGCTGTATCTGGCTCTGGTCATCCCCGTGCCGCAGTCGCTGCTGGCCGAAGCCACGGCGCCCTTGAAGACCTTCGTCTCCTATGTCTCGACCGGCGTGCTTTCGCATCTGGGAGTGCCGGTGGTGCGCCAGGGGGTGACGATCTTCGTGGCCCAGTACCAGCTGCTGGTCGAGGACGCCTGTTCGGGCATGAACTCGATCGTCGGCCTGATCGCCGTCGGGTTGCTGTATGTCTATCTGATGCGTGGGGCCTCGGCCGCCTATTCAGCGGTGCTGGTGGCTTTGGTCGTTCCGATCGCCATTCTGACCAATATCCTGAGGATCATGACCCTCATCCTCTTGACCTACTACGGCGGGGACGCGGTGGCTCAGGGCTTCCTGCACTTCACCGCCGGGATGGTGCTGTTCGCGGCGGCGCTCGGCCTGGTGTTCCTGCTTGACACTCTATTGCACCGCTTTTTTCGGACCGCCGCATGATCGATCGTCGCGACGTTTTGATCGGGGCCGGGTGCCTGGTGGCGGCCGGGGGAGCGGTGGTGATGACGCCGCACCGCCAGGTCTCGCTCTTGGGCGCCCGCAGCCTTGAGGCCCTCACCCCCAGGGCCTTCGGCGGCTGGACCAGCGTCGATACGACCGATCTCGTGGCGCCGACCGATCCGGGCACATTCGCGGCCAAGCTCTATGACGTCACGGTGGGGCGGGTCTATCGCCGGGCCGCCGATGGGGCTCAGATCGCCGCCCTACTGGCCCACGGCGCGGTGCAGGACGCCTATCGCCAGCTGCATCGGCCAGAGGAATGCTATCCGGCCTATGGCTTCGGCATCAGCGGCGACCAGACGCTGCTGATCCCGCTGCCTGCCGGCGTCACCGTGCCCGGCCGGCGGATGGTCGCCCACATTGGCGACAGGCGTGAGAACATCCTCTATTGGACTCGGCTGGGTGAATACATGCCCACCGATCGGAAAATGCAGCAGTTCGACCGACTGAGGACCTCGCTGTCCGGGGTGATCGCCGACGGCGTCCTGGTGCGCTTCACCGTCGATTCTTCCGATACCGTAGCGGCCATGGCGGCCATGCAATCGTTTTGCGGCGCTTTCATCGCCGCGGTCGCGCCAGCCGATCGGGCTGTGCTGGTCGGGACCGACCGCGCCGCCGCGCTGCAGGGCACGCCGAAGGCGGTTTAAGGCTGGTTTCGCTCGCCCGGACGTGGAGGGCTTTTTAGGCCACGCGTTCGATCATGGTGTGGTTGTAGCCGGGCGTGGCTCCGATGAGCGCGAACTTCATGCCAGACTCTTCGATAAATTCCCGCAGCGCGCGCAGCTCATGGTCGCAATCGTTGAGCTCGTCGAAATACAGAAAGCTGCCGACCTTGATGATCGGACCGACGTGATCGAGGGCGCATTTGGTCGAGCTGTAAAGATCGGCGTCGAAATTGGCGACCAGACGGTCGTGTTCGGGAAAGGCATGGCCGGGAAGAGTCTGGTCGAACCAGCCCTTGAAGAACTGCACGCGCGGATCGTCGATCGCCGGCAGGCGGCCGGCTTCGTCGAAGCGTCCGCGGGGATAGGCCTCGTTCCAGGCCTCGGGCAGACCCTCAAAGCTGTCGAACCCCTGCAGGCGGCTGTCGGCATTCCTGAGCAGCTTCGCCCAATGGCGGGTCGCGGCGCCCTGCCAGACGCCGAACTCAAGATAGAGCACCCGCTCGTTGGCGACCTTTGCCCCGACAGTGTCGAAGAGCTGTTCGCGGGTGGCCACCCAGCGCCGCGCCTCCATGCCTGCCTCGCGCATCCAGCGCCCAACCTCAAGCTGGTTGGCCGCCTTGCGCAGATTGAAGGTGGTGGCCGGCGAGGCCAGGGCGCCGGCGCGCGACAGCACCGACTTGGCCAGGAACTTGATGCCGGACATGCTTACTCCACGAAATTTGGAAGCCGTCCTCTACCGGCTATGAGCGGGATTGCAAGGCGGCGTGACGGCGCGGGGCGCGCTTGTGACGCCGGGATGCTTGGCCTACACGAGCGCCGACGCGGATGTGGCGGAACTGGCAGACGCACTGGATTTAGGTTCCAGCGCCCTCGGGCGTGGAGGTTCGAGTCCTCTCATCCGCACCAAGGCTGGGCGCACGGGGCTTGAGACGAGGTGCGCCTGATGACATAAGGCGCGCTCTCCGCCGCCCTCGCCGGCGGCGTCTTTGTTTGGGCCGCGGCGCACGCGGCAGGATTCGAAACCGCTATGCAGATCACCGAGACCCGCAACGAAAGCCTCAGCCGCAGCTATTCCGTGGTTGTGCCGGCCGCCGAACTGGGCGCGAAGCTGGAGGCGCGGATCACCGAGATCGGTCCGACCCTCAACCTCAAGGGCTTCCGGCCCGGCAAGGCGCCGGCCAGCCACGTGCGGCGGATGTACGGCAAGGCGCTGATGAGCGAGGTGGTCGAAAAGACCCTCAACGAAACCTCGCAGCAAGTCCTGGAAGACAACAAGCTGCGCGTCGCTTCTCAGCCCGACTTGAAGCCGTCATCGGACATGGACGAGGTATTGGCCGGACGCCAGGATCTCGCCTTCGCTCTGGACGTGGAGGTGATGCCAGACTTCGAGCCGGCGGATGTCGCCAGCCTGGAGCTCACGCGTCTCACCTATGCGCCGACAGAAGCTGAGATCGCCGAGTCGCTGAAAGAGATCGCCGACCAGAACCGCACCTATGCGATCCGCGAGGGAAAGACCGCCAAGGCCAAGCCGGGCGATCAAGTCCTGGTCGATTTCGTGGGCTCGATCGACGGCCAGGCTTTCGAAGGCGGATCGGCCGAGGGCGCCGAACTGGTGCTGGGTTCAGGCCGGTTCATTCCAGGCTTCGAGGCCCAGCTTGAGGGCGCCAAGGCAGGGGAGGACCGCTCCGTCAACGTGACCTTCCCGGCCGACTATCAGG
>DATBOH010000130.1:0-15989 GCA_036553915.1 Caulobacteraceae bacterium
GGGAGGGCGTGGCGGCCGGCATTGACAAGGCTCTCGGCCTCGAGGAGCGCCACTTTTTCTACATGCCGCTGATGCACGCCGAAGACTCTGCGCTGCAGGCGCTCAGCCTGGAGCGGTTCAGCGCCCTCGTCGCGGAAGCCCAGTCAATCCAGGCCTTCGCCAAGGGCCACGCCGCGACGATCGCGCGATTCGGGCGCTTCCCGGCCCGAAACCTAGCCCTAGGCCGACCCTCAACGGCGGAGGAGATCGCCTTCCTCACCCGGTCGCGGCGCAAACCCAAGGTCTAGCGCGCGACGCCCGCAGATGGGTCACGAGGTTGGTTGTCAGCCGGAAATAGTTTGCTAGAAACCTGCGCCCCAGCCCGCCTGGCGCGAGGCGACGAGCGCCTGTCGGCTTTTCATTGAGGTATCGCATGTCGAAATTCATCGTCGCCAACCTGGCGTCCGCTCTCGCCTTGATCACCGCCGGCTCGGTTCTGGCGGCTTCGACGCCGGACGCGTCGCCCCAAGCCGGGGCGGCCGCGGCGCAAACGCCGCCATCCGCTTCCGCTCCGGACCCCTCCAAGGCCCCGGTCGCACAGAAGACCGCCCAAGCCGCCAAGAAGAAGGCTCCCTCTCCAGACGAGGTCCTCTGCAAACCCGACGTCGGGACGGGATCGCGTGTGGGTGGCGCGAAGATCTGCCTGACCCGCGCGCAATGGCGCGAGCGGGCGATGGACTGAAACCCCGAGCCTCGTGTCGCCGCAGGCAAGAGCTTCCATGGCCAAGGCCTCAGGGACGCAGCGATCCCAGATAGGCTGCCAGGTCGACGATATCGGCATTGGTTAACTGCGCCGCCGCCGGGGCCATCCGCGCCACGGCCGGTCCGCGACGCGCCCCCGCCCTCAGGTCGAAAAGCTGGCGAGCCAGGTAGGTCGGCGAGCGCCCCGCCAGGCGCGGCGCTTCATCCAGACCCTGCAACCGCACCCCGTGACAGGCGGCGCAGGCCATGGTCCGTCCCTCCCCGCTCGCGGCCAGCGCCGCCCCGCGACGGACCGAGCCGACCGGCGCATAGGCGACGAAGCCGCGCGGGTGGCCGCCGGGGCTCCGGGCTGGCCAATCGGGCATTTCAACGATCCGTTCGCCCAACGGCTCCACGCCACCGCCTGCGGCAGGCTCGAAGGTGCTGATGGCGGAGATCTTGAGGCGCGGAACCGACCCGGTCTCCACCACCCGGATCCAAGGTCGATAGGGAAGACCGGCAAAGTAGAGGGCGGCGGCGGCCACTTCGCCCGGACGAGCGCTCTCCGCCACATGGCGCATCAGCGCCTGCGGCGTCAGCCCGGCCACCGCTGAACCGCGCCGACCGGCGCGCATCTCCGCCAGTTGCTGAACAATATAGGCGGCCGGAAGCCCGGCGAGACTGGCGTTCTCAGGCTTGCCCTGGCCGTCGGCGAGGTGACAGAGCCCGCAGGCATAGACATCCGGGCGTCGACCATGGGCGACGATAGCCGGCATGGGCGGATGATCGCCTGGGCTCCAGTCGGCGGCCGCGAAAAGCTGGTCGACAAAGGCCTTCTTGATAGGGCGGGCGAGCCCGCGCAGCCTGACGGCCGCCTCACCCGCGGGCAATTGGAGAGTCGAAGCGGGCGGCTGCGGAAACGCCCAGGCCGGCGGCCGCGGGCCCATGGCTGCAGCGGCCACGGCGCTCAGCGTCAGGATGGCGGCGGCGATGGGGAGGGCGCGGCGGCCACGCTTGAGCATGGCCGGGCCGTATCAGAGGTCGCCGGAGTCGGCCAGAGCGCCTCCCGCTCAGGCCGCGTCAGGCGCGAAGGGGGCCAGGATCTTTGGCCGCGTCCCAGAGAGAGCCCAGGCCGCCACCGCCTCGCCGATCGCTGGCGCATGTTTGAAACCGTGGCCGGAGCAAGCGCTCACCACCAGCACCTCCGGCCGCTCGGGATCGGGCCCAATCAGGAAGCGGCTGCCGGGGGCCTGGGTATACAGGCAGGCCGACGACCGCAGCCAGGTCGGCGGCAGACCGGCGATGCGGCCCTGCGCATGGGCGGCATGGCAGGCCAGAGCCTCGGCGCGCGAGACGGCGCGGTCGATCCCCTCAGGGGTGGCGGCCGTGACGATGAAGCGTTCGTCGGCGATCTTCACGCCCTGCCCTTCATCCGGAAGGCCATAGAACCACTCTGACGGTCCGGCCCCGTGCATCCAGATGAAGGCGGGGAAGCGGTCGCCGGCGAAGGCGGCGGAATCTGGTGGTGCGAACCAGTGCATGGCCTGGCGATAGATCCGAAGCTGCTTCGCCCACCAGCCCCCCAGCAATCCGCCGGTCCAGGCCCCAGCGCAGACGATCACCCGCCCGGCTTCAAGGGCGCGTTGATCGGTGACCACCCGCACCCCACCCCCCGGCGCGATTTCCAGCCCCAGGACGCTCTCGCCAGCGTGGATCGCCGCGCCGGCCTTACGCGCCGCCTGGAGCTGGGCGGCTATGCAGCGCTCGGGATGCAGAAGGCCGGCGCCGGGCTCGAAAAAAGCCGCCTCGTCATCCGCCAGGCTGAATTGCGGCCAGCGCGCGCGGACGGCGGCGGCGTCGAACACCTCATGGGCGATGGCGAAGGTTTCGGCCGCCTCGAGCGTGCGCTCAAGGAAATCCTTGGCGCCGTGGTGCACGCCGCCCAGCCGCGGGCGGCTGATCAGCATCAGCCCGATCTGGCGCAGCAGGCTCTCGCCAGTCTCAGCCTCCAGCTCCCGCCAGATTTCGTGCGAGCGCAAGGCCAGGGGCGCATAGTCGAGGCCCTCGCCGATCGCCTGGCGGGTGATCCTGGTCAGCCCATGGCTTGAGCCGTGTTCGTGCGGCGGATGATGTCGGTCAATCCCGACCACGCTGGCGCCCCGGACGGCGGCCGCTCTCAGGGTGGCGGAACCGGCCGCGCCGAGCCCGACGACGATCAGGTCGGTCAATCGGCGAGGCTCAGCAGACTGGCGTTGCCGCCGGCCGAGGTGGTGTCCACGGTCCAGGTGCGCTCGACGCAGAATCTCGGCAGATAGTGCGGGCCGCCGGCCTTGGGGCCGGTGCCCGAAAGGCCCTCGCCACCGAACGGTTGCACGCCCACCACCGCCCCGATCATCGAGCGGTTGACATAGAGATTGCCGACCCTGGCGATGGCTCTAATCGACTCGGCCGCGGCGCCGATGCGCGTATGCACCCCCATGGTCAGGCCATAGCCGGAGCGCATCACCGCCTCGGCCGCCGCCTCCATCTCACCCGCCTTAAAAGTGGTTACATGCAGGATCGGCCCGAAGATCTCGCGGTCGAGATCGCCGATGCGGGCGACCCGGATCAGGGTCGGAGCGACGAAAGTTCCCGTGCCGGCGGCTGGCAGGGCCAGACGATGGAGGATCGCCGCCCGCCGCTCCTCGACATAGGCGTCGATGCGGGCCTTGGCCTCGGCGTCAATGACTGGGCCGATGTCAGTGGCGGGATCAGCCGGATCGCCAATGACCAAGGTGTCCATCGCTCCGATGAGCATTTCCAGCATCGCTGGCGCGACGTCTTCGTGCAGGCACAACAGCCGCAGCGCCGAGCAGCGCTGACCGGCCGACAGAAACGCCGAGGTGATAACATCGACGACCACCTGCTCGGGCAAGGCGGTGGAATCGACCAGCATGGCGTTGAGGCCGCCGGTCTCGGCGATCAGCGGCGTCAGCGGCCTGGTTTCGTCTTCCAGCAGAGTGCGGGCGATGCGGCGGGCGCTGGCCGTCGAGCCTGTGAAGGCGACGCCGGCGACGGCGGGATTGGCGACCAGGGCCGCGCCCGTCTCGGCGCCGCCGGGCGCCAACTGCAGCACCTCGATCGGTACGCCGGCGGAATGCGCCAGTCTGACGGCCTCAGCGGCGATCAGCGGCGTCTGCGGAGCTGGCTTGGCGACCACGGCGTTACCGCTCGCCAGGGCGGCGGCGACCTGGCCGAGAAAGATCGCCAGCGGAAAGTTCCACGGGCTGATGCAGGCGAAGACACCGCGGCCAGCCAGACTGAGTTCGTTCAATTCGCCAGTCGGCCCGGGCAGGCGGATGGGGGAGCCATGCCGGCGCGCTTCGGCGGCGTAGTAGCGGCAAAAATCGACCGCCTCTCGGACTTCGCCCAGAGCGTCGCCCCAAGTCTTGCCGGCTTCGCGCACCGCCAGGGCCATGAGCGCCGGCCGTTCGGCCTCCAAGGCATCGCCAAGCCGCTCAAGGATCTCGGCCCGCGCCGGCGCGCCCCGAGCGTTCCAGGCCGGCTGTGCGGCGGCGGCGACGGCGACGGCCCTGGCGACGCACGCGGCGTCCGCCTCGATGACCTCGCCGGCGACGACATTGTGGTCGGTCGGGCTGAGCACCGGTCTGGCCAGCGAAGTCGAGCCTTGCGGAGCCGCGCGGGCGCCGGTCCGCCAGGACTTGGCCATCTGGGCGCCGAGCGCCTCGACCACGGCCTCGTCGGAAAGATCCAGGCCGGCCGAGTTGCGCCGCTCGCCGCCATAGAGATCGGGCGGTCTGGGAATGGCCGGGTGTGCGGTGAAGCCGTTCGCCGCCGCTTCCTCGACCGGATCGGCGAGCAATTCGTCGTCGCTGACGCCGGCGGCCCCGACCTGGTGCACAAAGCTGGTGTTGGCGCCGTTTTCCAGCAGCCGGCGAACCAGATAGGCCAACAGGTCACGGTAGCCGCCCACCGGGGCGTAGACGCGCACCGCCACGCCCTCTTCCGCCATCAGTCGTTCATAGAGGCCCTCACCCATGCCGTGCAGGCGCTGGAACTCGAAGCCGCGGCCGGACCTGGACCATTCCATCACTGTGGCGACGGTCAGGGCGTTGTGGGTTGCGAAGGCGGGATAGAGGTGGGGACTGTCGAGCAGCAACCGGGCGCAGGCCATGTAGCTGACGTCGGTGGCGTTCTTGCGCGTGAACACCGGGTAGTCGGCGAGCCCGCGTTCCTGGGCGCGCTTGATCTCGGTATCCCAATAGGCGCCCTTGACCAGCCGAACCATGAACCGCCGGCCGGATGCCGCGGCGAGGGCTTCGGCCCAGGCGATCACCGCCGGCGCGCGCCGCTGATAGGCCTGCACCGCCATGCCAAGACCATCCCAATCTTTCAGGGTCGGGTCGGCGGCGGCCGCCTGAAAGATCGACAGCGACATTTCCAGACGCTCGGCTTCCTCGGCGTCGACGGTCAGACCGATGCCGGCGTCACGGGCGAGGCCGCACAGCTCGACCAGAGCCATGCTTAGCTCCGGGACGGCGCGACCGGCCTGCAGCGGCTCGTAACGCGGGTGCAGAGCCGAGAGCTTTACCGAGATGCTATCGCGAGCGAACACATCGCCCCGCTTGGCGTCGGCGCCGATGGCGGCGATGGCCTGGCGATAGGACTCCAGATAGGCGGCGGCGTCCGGACGGGTGCGAGCCCCCTCGCCCAGCATGTCGAAGGAATAGCGAAAGGCGCGGTTGCCGCCGCGGTCGGCGCGTTTCAAGGCCTCGCCGATGTCGCGGCCAAGTACGAAGGCCTCGCCCATGCGCTGCATGGCGGCGCCTACGGCGATACGGATGGCCGGCTCACCCATGCGCCCGGCCAGACGGCGCAGCACCGCGCCGCTGTCGGCGCCCTCGCTCATCGACTGAGCGATGATCAGGCCGAGCGTGGCCCCTTTCACCATCACCGAATCGGCCGATCCCAGATGGGCGCGCCAGTCGCCTTGCGAAAGCTTGTCGCGGATCAAGGCGTCGGCGGTGACCGGATCGGGTACGCGTAGATAGGCTTCCGCCAGGCCCAGCAAGGCGGCGCCCTCCTCGCTTGAGAGGCTGTATTCCTGCAGGAAACGGTCGACCCATCCCGCCCGGCCGGGCGCGCGCAGGTCGGCAAGCAACCTGGCGGCGTCGGCGCGCACGCGGCGACGTTCGTCGGCGCTCAGACTTGCCCGTTCGGCCAGGGCCGCCAGCGCCTCGCCTTCAGGCTGGCGATAGAGCGGCGGCAGCGCTCGGCGGGCCAGATCGACGGGGGACATGCGCGCGGCAATAGGCTAGACTGCGGGGCGACGCAATTTCGCCGCCGGATCAGCGTTCGATGTTTGCAATGCCAGGAAAAAGCCAGCTCGCCGCGATGGTCATGCTGGGCGCCGTCGCCGCCTCGACGGCGGCAATTTCGAGCTCCGCCCAAGCTCAGGAAGCGGTGACCACCGCCGCGCCCGGCGCCGGGGCGCCGGCGATGGCCGCGGCCGGACCCGGCCCGACCCTGATCCCCGACCGCATCTCGGAGCGCGACGACCGCGGCCCCGTCCCCATCGGGCCCTGCGGCCTTCCCTACAAGGACGACGGCGCCGGTCCGCCGAAGCAGGACAAGAGCGTGCATGGCGTCGTCTGGGGCGGCATCGGCACCCATGGCTATCGAGAGGCCGGCGGCGCGGTGTGCATTCCGGCCGGCAAGGCGGCGCAGGTCACCATCGCCGTCGACGCCGCCCGCATCAACAGCCGATAAGTTCTGTTTTTGTTCAAGATCGCTTGACGCTCCAAGGCCGGAGTGCCAAAGGGAACAAATCACGAACACCAATCAAGGGAGCTGTTCATGTACACCCACCGTCTTAGCCTCGCCGCGGCCATCCTGGCCGTGCTCGTCGCCGGCCAGGCCGTCGGCGCCGCCAAGCCGCGCGCCAATCAGGTATGCCTGGCCGATTTCCACAAGCTGTGCGGGAGCGAAACCCTGGGCCGCGGCGTGGTCATCCGGTGCGCCCGGGCGCACATCGATCAGGTGGCCCCGGACTGCAAGGAAGCCGTTCAGGCGGCCGACGCCCTCAACGCCGCTCATCGTCAAGCGAAGGCCTCGCGCAAGGCCGCCGTGCAGGGTTCGGCGGCCAGTTAAGCGCTCCGTTGGGGGGCGCCCTCGGCCCCCCGCGTCACCCATCGAGGCAGCGGTCGATCTCTCCGCCATGAGATTGACCGCGGGTCTGGCCGGACCGGCTCGCCGCCGGTCCGGCTTGACCTTTTCCGCATCTGTGGCCACCAGATTCACGGCCATGGACGAAACGCCCGCCGAACTGGCTGAGCTGCGCCACTCGATCGACAACATCGACGCGGCGGTTCTGCATCTGCTCGCCGAGCGTTTCAAATTCACCCGCAAGGTCGGGGCCCTGAAAGCGCGGCTCAACATGCCGCCGGCCGACCCCGCCCGCGAAGCCCGACAGATCGCCCGCCTGCGGGGGCTGGCGGCCGAAGCCGATCTCGACCCGGAGTTCGCCGAGAAGTTCCTCAATTTCCTGGTTCGAGAAGTGATCCGCCACCACGAAAGCCTGAGGCGCGAAACGCCACCGGCGCCAGATCGGCTGTGAGCCTGGGGCGCGATGCGGCGGTCGCCATCGTCGGGGCCGGCGACCACATCGGCGCGGCCATAGCGGAGCGCTTCGCCGCCGAGGGTTATCACGTGTTCGGCGGCCGTCGGGATGGCGAAAAGCTGGAGGCCCTGGCGACCAGGATCCGCGCCGCTGGAGGCCGCTTCGAAGGCCGCACGGTGGACGCGCGCCAGGCCAGCCAGATCACCGCTTTCCTCGGTGAGGCCGACACCGCCGCGCCGCTCGAAGCGGTGATCTTCAACATCGGCGCCAACGTCCAGTTCGGGCTGCTCGAGACCACCGACAGGGTGTTTCGCAAGGTCTGGGAAATGGCCTGTGAAGCTGGATTTTTTACCGGCCGGGAAGCGGCGCGGTTGATGCTGCCCCGCGGGCACGGATCGATCTTTTTCACCGGGGCCACCGCCTCAATGCGCGGGGGCGCCGGCTACGCCGCCTTCGCCAGCGCCAAGGCCGGTCTGCGCGCGGTAGCTCAGGCCATGGCCCGGGAACTCGGGCCGCACAATCTGCACGTCGCCCATCTGGTCATCGACGCTGGTGTCGACACCGCCTTCGTCCGTGAACGGATCGTCGCCAGGGGCGGCGACCCCGATCGGCTTGCTCCCGACACGCTGATGCGGCCGGCCTCGATCGCCGAAGCCTATTGGCGGCTTCACCAGCAAACCCGCGACGCCTGGACCTTCGAACTCGATTTGCGTCCCTTCGCGGAGCGGTGGTGACATGCAGACGGCGGAGTTCCTGTTCGATTTCGGAAGCCCCAACGCCTATCTGGCCCACAAGGTGCTTCCCGCTATCGAAGCGGCGACCGGCGCGAGATTTATCTATCGGCCGGTGCTGTTGGGCGGTGTCTTCAAGGCCACCGGCAACCGCTCGCCGATGGAGACCTTCGCCGCCGTGCCGGCCAAGCTGGCCTATGAAGCGCTGGAGCGCCAACGGTTCATCGCCCGCCATGGCCTGACCGGGTTTCGGCTCAATTCGCACTTCCCGGTCAACACCCTGACGATCATGCGCGGCGCCGTTGCGGCCGAGACCTTGGACCTGTCGGCACGCTACATCGAGGCGGTGTTCGCCGGCATGTGGGAGCAGGACCGCAAGCTCGATGATCCGGCCCAGATCTCCGACGTGCTGTCCGCCGCCGGCCTTCCGGCCCAACGCCTGCTCACGCTGGCCCAGGATCCCGAGGTCAAGCAGGCGTTGATAGCCAACACCCAGCGGGCCGTCGCCCATGGGGTCTTCGGTTCGCCCAGCTTCCTCGTCGGAGGGGCTCTCTATTTCGGTAAGGACCGCTTGAGCGAGGTCGAAGAAGCGCTTCGCTCGGACTGATCGGTTCGGTTTCTTCAGGCCACCTGGGCGTCGAAAAAGCTGTCCGGCTCCTCGACATCGACCAGTCGGCCCCGCCGGATTTCTAGGAATCGGGTCGCCGCGGTGCGCGTGAAGTACCGGTCGTGAGAGACAAAGATGCAGGCCACCTCGGCCTCGTCGAGCTGGCTTTCGAGATCCTCCTGGCCCTCGATGTCGAGATGGCTGGTCGGCTCATCGAGCAGATAGACGTTCGGGGTCGCCAGTCGCATTTTCAGAAACATCAGCCGTGAGCGTTCGCCGTGGCTGAGAACCGCGATCGGATCGCGCTGCCGGAGGAAGGGAAACCCCGCCTGAGCCAAGGCGCGGGCCGCGTCGCGCTCGCCGACCCCATCGATGGCGGTGATGTAGTCACTCACCGCGTCGTCGAGCGGCAGGTCCTCCATCAGTTGGTCGAAATAGGCCAGTCGACAGGCGGGATTGAAGCGAATGGACGCGCCGCCGTCATAGTGAGCCGACCGGCCGGCCCAGGCCCGGTGCAGGGCCCGTAGCAGGGTTGATTTTCCAGCCCCGTTGACGCCCAGCAATGCAACCTTTTCACCAGCGGCAATGGCCAGGCGGTCGATCCGCAACAGTGGCCGTGCGCCATCTTCGGTGTTGAGCGTGAAATTCTCGATCCGCAGGGCGATCTTGGCCTCGATGTCTCCCTCGGCCAGTTCGAGCCGCCGGTCGCTGGCGAGGTGGACCTGGGTGTGGGCGTCCTTGATCCGCTCGATGCGGCCCTCCACGGCCCGCTTGCGACGGTGCAGCTTGGAGTTCTTCATGCCCCAGATGTGATACCGGGCGGCGACCTTCTCGAGGCGCTTGATCTCCTTGTCCTCAAGCTTGCGGCGCACCGCGGCGGCGGCGTCACGGCGCAGCAGTTCCTCGCGCGCCACGGCGAAGGGGGATTTGAAGGCGTGGATGCCGTCATCGCGCAAGAATAGCGTGCGATTGGTGACGCGGTTGAGGAATGCCCGGTCATGCGAGACAATCAGCATCGGCAGGCGGAACTCCTCGACCAGCCAGCCTTCCAGTCGGTTGATATGGCCGATGTCGAGGTGGTTGGTCGGCTCGTCCAGGATGAGGATGTCGGGAGATTCGAGTCTGGCCGCGCCGGCAATGAGGATCAACCTGCGCCAGCCGCCCGACAGCAGCCCGAAGGGCCGCTCGGCCGCCTCGGCGTCAAAGCCGATCTCATCCAGCAGTATGTCGATGCGCCAAGCCTCGCCGTCAGACCCGACCTTCGCGAGCGAGCGCTGCAAGACCTCCCGGACCGACAGCGGCGTCAGTTCCGGCGGCGTTTCCTGCGGTAGGTGGGCGACATGCAGTCCGCGCGAGCGAACCAGTTTGCCAGAGTTGAGTTCGTTTTCACCGCTCAGGCAGGCGAGCAGGGTCGACTTTCCGGCCCCGTTCTCCCCCACCAAAGCGGTGCGGGCGTCATCGAGCAGGAAGCTGACGCCCGAGAAAATCTTGCGCGATCCGTGGAAGAACGCGCCCTGCTCGACACCGAGTACCGCCTGCGCCATCGCCTAGAGCAAACCCCGTTTAGACGGAAACGTCTAAACGGGGATAATTTGCTCTCGAATCCAACCTTCTAGAGCGTGATCCAACGTTTCCGTCTGTTCCGTATATACGCATCAAGCTCTAGGCCCGTGGAATTGGGGCCGCGTTCATGCGGGCGACCCGGCGCGGCGTCAAGCGTTCAGGTCGACTGGCGCCGGACCACGAAGTGGAAGGCCAGCATGACGATGATGGCGCCGACCGTCGCGACCACCAGGCTGGTGATGTCCAGTCGGTTCATGACGTTCGTGTGGGTGATCAGACCGTAGAGCCAACCACCGACAAAAGCGCCGACGACGCCCAGTACGATATCCATGATCAGTCCAGAGCCGGTCTTGTTGACGACTTTGCTGGCGATGAAGCCGGCGACGAGGCCCAGGATCAGCCAGGCGATGATGCCCATGGAACGTCTCCCTTGTCTTGGCCGCCCGCGAGCGTTGATTCGCGCGTCGGCACGGCGGCCGATAGTGCGCCATTGTCGGCCAGGGCGAAGACACGGTTGCGTTACCGTCAAGCTTGCGATTGCCCGACGAAGGATGGACGGGCGCCGCCCGATCGGGTGTAAAGCGCGGGATGCCGCCCGTCGCCCGTCTGGTCCACGAACAACGCGCCAGCGGCCGCATCGCCGTCGTTACACTCGACGATGAGGCCCGCCTGAACGCACTTGGGCCGGCGCTGATGACCGAGTTCACCGCCGCGATGGCCGGGGCCAGTGACGATCCAGCCCTGCGCGCCGTCGTGGTGACCGGGGCCGGGACACGCGCCTTCGCCGCTGGAGCCGACCTGGACGTGCTCGAACAGATCGCCGATCCCCAGGCCGCGCGCGCCTTCATTCTTGAGGTGCATGGCTGCTGCGCGGCGATCCGCGCCTGTCCCGTCCCGGTGATCGCCAGGATCAATGGACTGGCGCTCGGGGCTGGCCTGGAGCTGGCGGCCGCCTGCGATATCCGCCTGGCCGCCGACCATGCGCGACTGGGCATGCCGGAGGTCAGGGTCGGGGTGCCTTCGGTCGTCGAGGCTGCTTTGCTGCCGGGGCTCATTGGCTGGGGCCGGGCCCGACGGCTGCTGTTGACCGGCGAGACCATCGACGCCGTCGAGGCCCTGGCCATGGGGCTCATTGACGCCATCGCCCCGGCCGAGGGCCTCGACGCCCTGGTCGAGCGCGACCTGGCGGCGATCCTGGCTTCCGACCCGGCCGCCGTGCGGGCTCAGAAGCGCCTGATCCGCACCTGGGAGACCCTGTCGTTGGACCAGGCCATCGAGGCCGGGGTCGACGCCTTTGCCGAAGCCTACGCCACCGACGTCCCGGCGCGGGCGATCGCCGCCTGGCGTGTCGACCGCCTATCCAAGACGCCGTAGGCCGCCGCCAGATTGGCGCAGGCGGCGCGCACCGCCGCCGCCTGGGAATCGGCCAGGCGCTCGCCGCAACTGGCCTCAACCACTGAGCGCCAATCCACCAGGCGCCCGAGACTGGCCGGTTCGCAGAGGGTCACCAGCAGGCGGGCGCTGACCGCGCCGCTCCGCTCAAGCGCCGCTTCGACTCTGGCGGCGGCGCGACGGCGCCGATCGCACGCCGAATCGCGGCTGGGGCCGACGTCGATGCGCTCGGCGTAGCGGGCGACGCCGCCAGCCAGGCTGTGCATCAGGCTCAGATCGCGCTGCAGACGGCGGACGGCGTTGAGCGCGTCTGCGCGCCCGGCCAGGAGGCGCTCGAACACATCGCTTCGGCGCGCCCTTCCAGCCGCGCCGTTCAGGTCGATGTCGGCGTTGACCGGTAGGCACAAGCTCGTTCGATCGAGACCCCATTGGGCCGGATCGCGGGCCGACTCCCGCTCCGCGGCCCGGCGGCGGGCGGCGACGAGGGGATGGGTGGGCTGAGCTCGTTTTCGCGCCATGGTCGCTAATCGCAGAGGCCGAGGGCGCGCAGTTCGGCGATCAGCACCTCGATCGGCAGCGGTCGGCCGGGACGCATCGCCCGCCGGTGGGGCTCGCAATACCGGGCTTCGCCACAGGGGGCGCAGCAACAGCGCATCGCCTCGCCGCAGCCGTCGACCGGATAGGCGCATTCGCCGGCCAGGCGACTGGTCCAGGGACGGGCGGTGTGGGGTATGGAAGCGCGGTCTGGCATGCCTTGATAGTTGCATTCCGCAATTGATACCGCAAGGCGCCTTTATTGCATTTTATGCGTTTTCCAGACCATTTTCCCATCAAGTGTTGCAACTCCAACCCGCAGCGATGATCACTTTTTGCAAAGTTCCCTCAGCTTTTCCGGCGCCGCGGGGCCTCGTCCGGATTCTCGCGCGGCTTGTTAGGACCACACTTGCAATTTGCGTGAAGACAGGGCAGACGATCTTTGCATAATGCGGCATGCCTCGCGATTCCGTTCGAAACCATCTGCGGGCTTGGCGTGAGCACAAGGGTTTCACCCAGGCGCGGCTGGCCGAAGCCATCGGCACCACCGGCGCGGTCATCAGTCTGATCGAGGCGGGCGAGCGGCGATTGTCCGACAAATGGGCCGGCCGTATCGCCCCGGTGCTCGGCATTCGGGCCGGATTTCTCTTCGATACCGATCCGGAGGATCTGGACAGCGACATTCTTGAGATCTGGACCGACATCCCCGAGGAAAGACGCGAACAGGCCCGCGAAGTGCTGAAGACGTTTCGCGTCAAGCGCGGCTGAATCGGCTCGACTAGGTTGCGGCCTACAAAAGGCCGGCAAAGCCGAGCGCCGCGGCCGCGCCAAGGCACCAGAGCGGGTTGCGTTTGCTGAGCAGGCCGTAGGCGGCGGCCGCCATGGTCACCGCGGCCTGGCGCCAATTCTGATCGGCGGCGCGGGTCAGCAGCCAGGCGCTGGCGCCCACCAGTCCAACGGTAACCGGCGCCAGTCCCGCCGCTAAAGCGATGCGCCAGCGGGCCTCGCGGGCGCGCTCCCATAGACCAGAAGCGGCGAAGGCGAGCACTGACGAGGGGCCGCACATAGCTAGGGTGGCGACCACGGCGCCGGGTATGCCGGCGACCTTCCAGCCGACCAGGGTCGAGATCATCACATTGGGTCCGGGCGCGGCCTGGGCGATGGCGAACAGGTGCGCGAACTGCGCATCGCTCATCCAATGGTGAGCGGTGACCGCCTGGCGGCGCATCTCCGGGATGACGGCGTTGGCGCCGCCGAAGGCCACCAGCGAAAGGGCCGCGAACTGGGCCGCCAGGAGTTCCAGCCGCGCTGCGCCAGGGCTCATTGGGCCGCCGCCTTCGCCGCGCCGCGCCATGCCAGGGCAAAGCCGATTGGCCCCAGGACGAGGACGACCCACACCAGGGAAATCTGCAAGCCGACGATGGCGACGAAAGTCAGTCCGATCAAGATCAGGCTTGCGGCGGCGCGCTGGCGAACGAACGGGTAGGCCATCTTAAAGGCGGTGGCCGCCACCAGGCCGCAGGCAGCCGCCCCGAGGCCGGCGATGAAATGCGCCGCGGGCCCGGTTTCGCCATACCGATCGTAGATCGCCGCCAGGGCCAAGACGATCGCAACCGGCGCGCCCATCAGCCCCAGAAAGGCGGCCGCCGAGCCGCCCAAGCCGGCGAATCGCGCCCCCACGACCACCGCGACATTGACAATGTTAGGCCCCGGCAAGGCTTGGCACAGGGCCAGCGTCTCGTTGAATTCCGTGGTTGTCAGCCAGCCACGCTTTTCCACCAGCATCCTGCGGGCGAATGGCAAGACGCCTCCGAATCCGGAGAGCCCAACGCCTAGAAAAGACAGGAACAGCGCCGCTGTCGTCGGCCGACCGACGACCTCATTCGATTGCAGTTCACGCGTCATGGCTTGCGCGATAGATTGCAATATGTAATATTCTCGCCATGTCAAAGCCCTGCTTGGCGGAGGCCGCCGCCGACCTCGAAAACCACTTTCGGGCTCGTTTCATCGCTGGAAAAGCCGCCGCGGCCTCGGAACTGGCGATCCTGGAACTCCTGGCCGAGGTCATCGTCGAATACCTGGAAAAAATGGCGGCGTTGACCGCGGCGCTTGAACTCGCCCGGCCTCTCAATCTCCGGTGGGGTGTCGAGCGGATCGTCGACGGTCTGCTCGATGACATTCTCGATCCCCTATGCGGCCGAGTTCTGGCCGGATTCCTGGCCCCAGAGTCGCTGGCGTCCTCGCCCCTCCCCGCCCGCGAGCGTCACCGGTGACGAGGGCCGGACCGCCCACAAAACCCCACTCGATCAAGTCGCCGCCGTGTGTCGAGCGGGAAGCCTCAAGACGTCCCAGCCGCCGCTGGCTCCAGGCTATCGAGACGCGTCATAAGCTGCGCCGCGGCGGTGACGCCGCGCTCATCGATCAGCCGCTGCCTTAGCTGGGCCCGGGCCCGATCCGCCGCCAGATCGCGCTGGGTGCGTCCATGCCATTCGACCATGACCTTCCAGATCGGGTCGATGATCTCGGCGCCGGGCGCGGCGCCCCCGTCGACGGTCTTCCAGGTGAAGCCGCGGAACTCCGAAATCAGCAGGCGCAGATAGGCGACGTGAATCGCCTCGTCGGTGCGGATGCGCTCGACCAGCTCCGCGGCTGTATCGGCGTCGGAACGCCGGTTCGAGAACAGTTCCGGATCCCGAAACAGGTTCTGGCACAGGCCGAAGAACGATTCGGCCCGCACCTCGATCATCAGCACATTCATCATGAACTTGATGAACTGTTCGATCGGCTCTGGCACAGCCGGTATCTCCCGGCCGGCGACGTCGCGGGCGATGCTGTCGGGCGCCTGGGCCAGCGGCCAGGCGTCGGCGCCAAAAGCCAGATCCCGGGCCGCGAACCACATGGCGTCGTGGGCGCCCTCGCCGGGCGCTGCCGGATCGCCGCCCTCGTCCGCCCCATGGGCATAGAGGAGTCCGGCGTTGAGATGGCCGGCGGCCGTCTCGGAAATGTCATCGACAATCCAGGCGGCCAGATCCGGCGGCTGGAAGTTGCAAAGCCCCTGGCCGCGCGCCTCGATGATGCCAGTCACCGTCAGGCTGTCCCAGAAGGTCTGACCCAGGCTCTCGCTGAGAAGCAGCTTCTGTTGTGCCGCATTGGGATATCCTGGGCGTTCCAACAAGGCTGTGTCGGCGTCGATCAGCGCCCAGCCGCGAGATTGCAGCGCCGCCGTCCAGGCCTCGACCGCCGGCCAGCGCACCAGGGTTCGGGGCGAGACGTAACGGCCTTGCGCATCGAAGCCTCCGTGGAGGCTATAACCAGCTTCCCGGTGTGGCCGCTCGAAGGGATGGCTGCGCATCAGTTCGGCGCGCGTGAAGCGCAGGGGTGCATTCATCGGCTTAGGCCTCCGACTTTTACCTTATCAACGTTAAGCCGGCGCGAAAGGCCGGCGGGACTATCGCGCCCGGATCGGCGGCGGACCGTGAAGTTCAGCTCCGGCGTCGGCCGGCAACGGCAGGAAGAAGGCGATCGGGATCAGGGCCACGCCGCCGATAGCCAGGAACACCGGAGCGATGACATCGGCGGTCAGCTTCGGCGCATGACTTCCGACCATAATCATGTGCAGCAAGGTCGCCGACAGGCCGATACCAATGCTCTGCGAGAGCTGCTGACCCATGGTCGACATGGTCGAGGCGCGGCTCATTTGAGCATGATCGACGTCGGCGAAAGCGATGCCGTTCAGAGACGTGAACTGCAACGAACGGAAGAAGCCGCCGGTGAGCAGGACAGCGTAGATCACCCAATGCGGCGTGCCGGGCCGGAACAGGGC
>DATBOH010000205.1:0-11370 GCA_036553915.1 Caulobacteraceae bacterium
TCCAGCGGAATGATCTCGACTTCGCGAATCAGCTGCTCGCGCAAACTCATGCGCTTGATGAAATGATTTTGAACCCCAATCCCGCCCAGCCGCGTCATGATATATTCGCTGATGCGATTGTTGATGACGCCCTTGCCTTCGAGAACAGCCTTTTTAGTGCCGTCGAACGCCGTCGCTTCGTCCTTGAAGTACTGGATGAGGGTCCCGGGCTCCGGCCCCTCATAGAGGATTTTGGCCTTACCCTCGTAGATCTTCTTGCGGCGGGTCGTCATGCGATCGGCTCTCCGGCGCCCGGCGGTGGGCGGACAGGAAAAACGCGCCGCCGAGGCTTCGGCCCTGACGCGCGACCGAGTGATTCTTAGGTGGGAAGCATCGTCATCCGGCGGCGCGAAACTATCTGATCGCCGGGTCCGGCGCAAACTTGACCGACTGGCCGAGTGAGCGGCTAAAAGCCAACCATGAGCCCTCCGCGCGTGGCCAAATCGCCCTCGACCGCAAAACGGCCTCGTCGACCCCGGCGGGTGCGGTCGGCCCAGCGGAGGGGCGGTGGGGTGGTTCGCTATGTCGGTCTGGAGCGGCGCGGCCTGGACGATTCCTATCATCGCCTTCTGACGATGCCGTTCGCGGCCTTCATCGGGCTGATGGCGCTCGCCTATCTGCTGATTAACGCCCTCTTCGCGCTGCTCTACATGCTGGAGCCGGGGAGCGTCGCTGGCGCTCGTCCCGGCAATTTCGGCGACTATTTCTTTGTCTCGGTTCAGACCCTAGGGTCATTGGGCTACGGCGCGATGGGGCCGCAAACCGTCTACGCCCATCTGCTGATGACGTTCGAGAGCTTCGTCGCCCTTTTCAATATCGCCATCGCCACCGGCTTGATGTTCGCTCGAATTTCGCGGCCGACGGCGCGGATCATGTTTTCAAATATCGCCGTCATCGCCCCCTTCGACGGCGTGCAGGCGCTGATGTTCCGGGCCGCCAACCAGCGTCGGAATATGGTTGTCGAGGCCGAGGTCAGCGTCAACATCGCCCGCGACATTGTCACCAGCGAGGGGCTCTCGATGCGGCGTTTCTACGATCTCGCCGTCGTGCGGCCGCGCACGCCGCTATTCTTCCTGACTTGGCAGGTGATCCATCGCATCGACGCCGACAGCCCATTGTACGGTGAGACTCCCGAGAGCCTTGCGGCGCAGGACGCGGAGATCCTGGTGGTCATGAAAGGCGTTGACGAAACTTTCGCCAGCACTATCCATGCGCGCGGAACCTATGGTGCGTCCGACATTGTCTGGGGTCGCCACCTCGCCGATATCATCGTGGATCAGGATGACGGCGGCTCGCTGATCGATTTCACCCGGTTTCACGATGCGTCCTAAAGGCGCACCTCGGATTGATTGCCCAGATCGGGCGCGAGGGATATTGACCGGGCTTGCATGGAGTGCGTGAAAATTCGCCGATCATGAGCAGTCTGGACGATCGCGAGAAAGGGTTCGAACGCAAGTTCGTCGCCGATCAGGAACTTGAGTTCCGGGCGGCGTCGCGCCGCAACCGCATGCTCGGAGAGTGGGCCGGCCGCCTCATGGGCCTGGAAAGCGTCGACGACTATGCCAAGGCGGTGCTGCGCTCGCACCTGGATCAGCCTGGCGACGAGGATGTTCTGCGCAAGGTCAGCGAGGATCTGGCCGCTTCGGGGCTGGCGGTCCGGGCCGGCGAAGTTCGCTCGAAGATGGACGAGTTCATGGCCGTGGCGCGCGGCGAACTGCGCGGCGAGGCGGCCGTCTAGCTAGAGACCGGCGGCGGCTAGGGCGGCGCTCTGGCGCTCAGCCAGTTCAGATTCCGAAAACCCTTCAAGCGACGCCTCGAATAGCGCCCGCCAATTAAGTTCGGCGCCCAGATGCAGGAAGGCCGAGCCCAGCCCGATGGCGGCCCGATCCATGAACACGAACTCGCGCGGGATGGTCACCGGCCCCTTTTCTTCCAACGCCCGCTTAACCTGGAACGCCTCGCGCCGGCCGTAGGCCCCTGGCGCCACTCCGTCGGCGACGGTGCGCACCCGGTCGTCGAGCAACGGCGCATAGATGAACCGCGCCCAGATCCCCAAAACCTCCATCAGGTCGTTGGAAAGATCGCGGAAGCCCCAGGCGCGGTAGGCCGCCGCTTCACCGTCCCTATCGTTGGCTACCAGGGCCCGGAACAGCATCGCGACGCCGCCGACAAAGGCGGGCGGAAACACCCGGATGCAGCCGAAATCCAGCAGATTGAGCCGCCCCGCTCCGGGCGTGAAACTATAGTTGCCCAGGTGCGGGTCGCCATGGATGACACCCAGGTGGGTCAGCGGCGTCCACCAAGCCTCGAACAGGAGCCGCGCCACCCGGTTTCGGGTCGCGAGGTCCGCGTCCTTGAAGGCGATCAGTCCTCTCCCCTCAAGCCAGTCCATCGCCAGCAACCGGCCGGTCGAAAGCTCGGCGTCGGGAAATGGCGCGGCAATGTCGTCACGGTTCTGAAAATAGGCGTGGAAGAGGCGCATCGCGGCCGCCTCATGGGCGTAGTCGAGCTCTTCGCGCAGGCGCTCGCCGATCTCGACCGCGACCTCGCGGGTGTCGATGGCCGGATTGAAGCGGGCCGCCAGACTGAGCAGCACGCCGAGTTGCGACAGATCGCTTTCGATGGCGCTCTGCATATCGGGATACTGCAGCTTGACCGCCAGCGGGCGGCCATCGAGGGCGTCGGCCCGATGCACCTGGCCGAGTGACGCGGCGGCCGCCGGTTCGAGCGAGAATTGCGAAAAACGGCTCCGCCAGTCCGGGCCGAGCTCGGCGGCCATGCGACGGCGCACGAACGCCGGACCCATGGCCGGGGCGTTGGCCTGAAGCTGTGTGAGTTCGCTGGCGAACTCCGGGGGTAGCAGATCGGGCACGGTGGCGAACATCTGCGCCACCTTCATCAGCGGGCCCTTGAGGCGGCCGAGCGCCTCGCGCAGGGCGCGGGCGTTGCGCGCCTGGGCGTCGCCTGGGCTCAGCAGGGCGTTGGCGCCGAAACTGGCCGCGGCGCCGGAAAGTCCGGCTCCGACCTTGGCCATGCGCGCCAGCCGACCGGAAAGGCGGTCGCGCTCCGGATCGCGCCGCATCAGCAAAGCGCCTCGAAGTCGTCGACCAGACGCTCGAGTCGCTGGCAGCCGCCTGCCCAGAACCCCTGATTGCGCGGGTCCAGGCCGAAGGGGGCCAGGGCTTCGACACAGGTGCGGGTTCCACCGGCGGCCAGCAGCTCCTCGTACAGCGGCGCGAAGCCGACCGGATCGGCGCGTCTGGCTTCCATCAACGCTTCGACCAGCAGATTGCCGAACGCATAGGCATAGACATAGAAGGGGCTATGCACGAAGTGGCTGATGTAGGCCCAATAGTGCTCATAACCAGGGTTGAGACGCACCGCCTCGCCCAAGCTTTCGCCCATCGCTCCAAGCCACAACGCCCCGATCGCTTGCGGCGACACCTCGCCGTCGCGGCGCGCGGCATGAAAGCGGGTCTCAAAGCGATGGAAGGCGATCTGCCTGACCACGGAATTTAGGGCGTCCTCGATGCGCCCAGCCAGCAGGTCACGCTTCTGGTCGGGCCGACCCTCGGCCAACAGCCGCTCGAACACCAGGGCTTCGCCAAAGATCGACGCGGTTTCGGCCAGGGTCAGCGGGGTGTCCGCCAGCAATGTGCCGCGCGGCGCGGCCAGCGTCTGGTGAACGGCGTGGCCGAGCTCGTGGGCCAGGGTCAGGACATCGCGTCGCTCGCCCATGTAGTTGAGAAACACATACGGATGCTTGCTGGAGTTCACGGGATGCGAATACGCGCCCGATTGTTTGCCCTGGCGCGGCTCGGCGTCGATCCACGGACGTGACAGGATGGCTCCGCCGATGTCGGCGAATCGTGGCGACAGCGCCGCGAAGGCGTCGGTGACAATCGCCTTGGCCTCCGGCCAGCCATAGATCCGCGCCGGGGCTTCGCTGAGCGGGGCGTTCCGATCCCAATAATCGAGCGCCGTCTTGCCCATCGCCCTGGCCTTCAGGCGATAGTAACGATGGCTGAGGTGGGGATAGGCCTCGACGACCGCCGCCTCCAGAGCCGCGACTGCCTCAGGGTCGACCTCGTTGGCGAGATGGCGGGGCGAAGCCGGGTCGGGGAACCGGCGCCAGCGATCCTCGACCTGCTTTTCCGCCGCGAGCGTATTGTAGGCCAGCGCCAGGATCTCCTGCTTGGCGGCCAGCGCCTCGGCGAGGCCCTTGCCCGCCATGCGTCGCCGCGCCAGGTCCGGATCGGAGAGGCGGTTCAGGGCTTCGGACAAGTCAACGGTGTCGCGCCCCGCTTTTACGGTCAGGGCGGCGAGGGTGTCGTCGTACAGCCGGCTCCAATTGGCCACCGCCGGGGCCCGGTCGATCAGCAGGCGTTCGAGATCGGGGCTAAGCTCGTGCGGCCGGCTGGCGCGAACCCGCCTCAACCAAGGCGACCAGCGCTTGGCCCGCGGATGGGCGTCCAGGGCGGCGGCGATTTCGGCGTCATCGAGCTTGTTGAGCTCAAGGGTAAAGAACAGCGTGTCGGCTTCGATCTTGGCCGCCTTGGCGCGGACATCGGCTTCGAACCTCGCCCAGGCCGGCTCGTCATGCTCGACCGAGGCCGAGAGCGATGCGTAGGCGGTCACCGCCCAAAGCTTGTCGGTCCCGAGCTCATAGAGGCCGACACCGCGATCGATGAGACCGCCGAGTTCGGCCGGCCGCCCACGCGCGGCCACAAACGCCCCCTGCAGCGAGGCCAGGGCCAGAGCCTGGGTGGCGGCGTCGGCAAGGTCGGCTTCGATTCGAGGATCGGCGCGGCTGGCGTAGAGATCGTCGAGAGACCAGCGCGGCGGAGTATTCATCGCCCCCATTCAGAGCGCCTCGCCGAACACCCGCGCGAACAGCGTATCGACATGGGCGAAATGCCAGGCCGGGTCGAACAGCGCGTCGATCTCCGCCCGGCTCAGGGTGACCTCCGGGTCGGCGTCCAGCAGATCTGCGAAGCGGCCCTCGCCGCCCCAGACACGCATGGCGTTGCGCTGTACGGCCCCGTAGGCGGCTTCCCGCGCCATGCCCTTCTGAGTCAGGGCCAGCAGCACCCGCTGCGAATGCACCAATCCCCCCAGACGGTCGAGATTGCGGGCCATGGCGTCGGGATAGACCACCAGCCGATCGACGACGTCGGCGAGCCGCCGGAGGGCGAAGTCGAGATGCACCGTGGCGTCGGGGGCGATGCCGCGCTCCACCGAAGAGTGACTGATGTCGCGCTCGTGCCAGAGGGCGACGTTCTCCAGGGCCGGAATGGCCGCCGACCGCACCAGCCGCGCCAGCCCGGTGAGGTTCTCGGTAAGAATTGGATTGCGCTTGTGCGGCATGGCCGAGGAGCCTTTCTGGCCCTGCTCGAAGGGCTCTTCCGCCTCAAGAACCTCTGTACGCTGAAGATGCCTGATTTCGACCGCCAGCCGTTCGACCGACGAGGCGACGACCGCCAGATGGGCGAAATAGGCGGCGTGGCGATCGCGCGGAATCACCTGGGTCGAAATCGGTTCGACGGTCAGGCCCAGCTTTCTCGCTACGTGCGCCTCGACGCGCGGATCGACGCTGGCGAAGGTGCCTACCGGTCCTGAGATGGCGCAGGTGGCGATCTCGGCCCTGGCCTGGACCAGGCGGGCCCGGGCGCGGAAAAACTCTGCGTAGTGGCCAGCCAGCTTCAGCCCGAAGGTGGTCGGTTCGGCATGAATGCCGTGGCTGCGGCCGACCGTCGGCGTCAGCTTGTGTTCGAGCGCCCGGCGCTTGAGCGCCGCCAGCACCAGGTCGACGCCCTCAAGCAAAAGGTCCGTGACTCGGGCGAGCTGCACCGCCAGGGTGGTGTCGTTGACGTCCGAGGACGTCATGCCCTGATGCAGAAAGCGCGCCTCCGGACCGACGACCTCGGCCACGTGGGTCAAAAAGGCGATGACGTCGTGGCGGGTTTCGCGCTCGATCTCGTCGATTCGTTCGGCATTGAAACTGGCCTTGCCGCCGCGCGCCCAGATGGCCGCCGCCGCCGCTTTGGGAATGACGCCAAGCTCGGCCATGGCGTCGGCGGCATGAGCCTCGATCTCGAACATGATGCGGTAACGGCTGGCGGCCGACCAGATGGCAGCCGCCTCGGGGCGGGCGTAGCGCGGAATCATGCGCCGCTCTTAGACGTCGGCGGCCAGCGGTGGAAGCTGCGCTAGACGCCGCTCCAGGCCGAATGACGCCAGCAGATAGTGAAACGCCCCCCACAGGGTGAAAGCGAAAGCCAGCAGTATGCCTTGACGGGTGCCCGCAACCTCGGCGGCGTGGCAGCGCTCGACGAGGGCCGTCGCTGCGCCGTGCGGGGCCAAGCCTCCAGGGCAGGCGACGGCGAAGCGGTCCCCGGTTCGGGCGCCGTCGAACAAATGTGAGAGTCCGGCCAGGAGACCCGATTGATCGGGATGGGTGAAGTGCGACTGCGCCAGCGCATCGATCAGCCAGCCGATGAACACCGGTCCCCCTCCCAGCGCGATGATATTGAGGAACAGCAGCATGACGGCGGCCGCCGTGGCCCGTCGATGCGGCTCGACGACGTTCTGGACCACTGCGAAGGTGGGAGCCAGGTAGACGTAGCTGAAGATCGCCGGGGTCAGCAGCACCGCGGCGGCGATCTTCCAGTCGGCCTGGACGTAGCCGGCGATGCTCAACGGCACGGAAATGGCCAGGCCGATCGCCGGCGCCAGGGCGTACCATCGCGCTCCATGCCGCGCCATACGATCGCTGACAAAGCCGCCAGCCAAGGTGCCGACGCCGGCTGAAAGACCGCCGATAGCGCCGAAGATCAGGCCGACGGTGGCGTAGTCGAGGCCAAAGGCGCGGTTGAAATAGGGGGCCGAGAATTGCCCAGCCCCATAGCCGGCGAACGAGGCCAGGGTCACGCCCAACATGATGTTCAGCATTGGCCAGTTGCCAAAGAGCGCCTTGGCGACCGCCGCCAACTCCCTGATCTCCATGCCCGCCGACCAGGGGGCGGGCGCGGGATGGGTTCGCTCAGGCTCCGACCAGCCGCGCGGCGGCTCGCGCACCCAAAGCTTGATCAGCGCCGCCAGGACAAGGCCGGGGGCGCCGACGATCACGAACGCCCAGCGCCACCCGACGTGCTGAGCCAGCCAGCCTCCGGCCATCGCCCCGATCATCGCCCCCAACGGGATGCCGAAGGCGTAGATCGACAGCGCCGAGGCGCGCCGCTGGCGGGGGAAATAGTCCGAGATCAATGAATGCGAGGGCGGCGAGCAGCCAGCCTCGCCGATGCCGACCCCGACCCGCAGCGCCAGCAACGCGGCGAAGCTGGCGGCGAGGCCGCAGGCGGCTGTGAATCCCGACCAGACCACGACGGAAAGCGCGATGATCGACACCCGGTTCCTGCGTTCGGCCAGTCGGGCGATCGGCACGCCTAGCAGGGTGTAGAGGATGGCGAACGCCAGCCCGCCCAAGAGGCCGAGTTGAGTGTCGGTCAGGGCCAGGTCGACCTTGATGGCCTGGCCGATGGTGGCGAGAATGGTCCGGTCGATGAAGTTGAAGGTGTAAGCCGCCAGCAACAGGCCGAGCACGGCGCGCTTGTAGCCATCGCTGAAGCTCACGCGCTCGTCTGTCATTCGCCACCGCCTCCTGAAACTTTCCCAGGATGGGCAAGTCGGCGTCCGCGTGGCAAGAGCGCCCGGTCAAAAGGAGACGGTCATCGACATCCTCATCGGCGACAAAAACCTCTCAAGCTGGTCGATGCGGCCCTGGCTGGCGCTCAAGAGGACCGGGGCCCCGTTCACCGAGACGATGGTCAAGCTGCACGTGGCCTCGAGCCATGACGCCATTGTCGCCGCCGGCTCGCCAAGCGGAAGGGTCCCGGTGCTTCGCGACGACGACCTGACGATCTGGGATTCTCTGGCGATCTGCGAGCATTTGCATGAGCGCTTCCCGGCCGCGGCCCTTTGGCCGGCGGACGCCGCCGCCCGCTCCCTCGGCCGCAGCGCGGCGGCGGAGATGCACTCGGGTTTCGCCTCGCTGCGTGGCGAATGCTCCATGGATCTGGCCTTGCGCACCCACGCCGACGTGGCCGAGGCGACAGCCGAGGATATCCGCCGCATCGTCGCCCTGTGGGACGGCCTGTTGAGCCGCTTTGGCGGACCGTTCCTGCTGGGCGCCTGGTCGATCGCCGACGCCTTTTACACGCCGGTGGCGACCCGTTTTCGCACCTATGGCCTGAGGCTCAGCGACTTCGACGACGACGGGGCCGCAGGCGCCTATGCGGCGCGGCTGATGCAGACCCCGGAGTTCCTGGAATGGGAGAAGGCGGCCCTGGCGGAGGTCGCCTGAGCCGTCAGACGAGCGCGACGCGTCTCCGGCGCATCGCTGCGCCGAGGCCCGCGAACCCTGCCAACATCAGCGCCCAGGCGGCCGGTTCGGGAACCGCCGACAGCGTGACATTGTCGAGCACATTGCCCTGGTTGTCCGAGGGACCGACCTCGACGAAGGCCAGATTGCCGCTGCCGGTGAAGGTCAGGGTGTGAGTGGCCCACGGGTCGCCGCTGGCCAGGGTGATCGCCCCGACCAATTGCGATCCGAGATAGATGTCGGTGGTCTGGCTCGGCGCGCCGCGCTGATTGCCGGCCAGGTCGAAGGTCAGAGTGTAGGTATGAGCGGCGAAGCTGGCGATCGATTCCAGCACCCCGGCGGGATTGTTGCCATTGCCGGTGCTGCCATCGAGGTCGACGCAATTGCCCTGACCAGGGTTGCAGAGCGACCCGTAAAAGGCCCCACCGACCAGATCGGTGGAGGCGTTGGCGTTCGAACCGGCATAGCCCGGATAGGAGCTGGGCGAGCTGAAGATCGAGTCGCCAGCCCAGTTGCCCCCCGGCGTGCCGGCGTTGAAATTGTCTTGCAGGACGATGCCAGCCGAAGCGGCTTGGGCGAGGGCGAGGCCGGCGGCAAGCGCGGCGGTCGAAAACAGCAGCTTCATGGAACAGCCCTTTATGGATCCTGATGGCCAGAACGCTAGACTGTTACGCGCGTTCCGCCTCTTTGCCCCATTTCCGACCCTTTTGACGCTGGGTCAAGCCGAAAGGCCAGGAACGGCGGCTTGTGTCACATGAGGCCGAGCGCCTTGAGGCTGGCGACGCCATCGCGCCCGACCACCAGATGGTCATGCACCGCGATGCGCAAAGCCTTGGCCGCTTCCACCACCTGGCGGGTCATGTCGGTGTCGGCCCCCGATGGGGTTGGATCGCCGCTTGGATGGTTGTGCACCAGGATCAGGGCGCTGGCGGCCAGCTCCAGGGCCCGGCGCACCACTTCGCGCGGGTAGACCGGCGCATGGTCGACAGTGCCCTCGCCCAGGACCTCGTCGGCGATCAGGCGGTTCTTGCGGTCGAGGAACAGCACGCGGAATTGTTCGCGGGTGCGATGCGCCATATCGGCCTGCACATAGGCGTTGAGAGCGCTCCACGAGGAGATCAGCGGCCGCTTCACCACTTCGGCGCGGCCGAGGCGACCGGCCAGTTCGGCGATGAGCTTCAGGTCGAGAGCGACGGCGCGCCCGACCCCCTTGACCGCTTGCAGTTCCTCAAGCCCGGCGGCCGCCACGCCGCCAAGGCTGCCGAAACGGCTCAGCAACGTCTTGGCCAACGGCTTGAGGTCCCCGCGCGGCAGGCTACGGGCCAGCAGCAGCTCCAGGACCTCATAGTCGGGCAGAGCCGCCAGGCTGACGGCGGCGCGCTGGCGCAGGCGAGAGCGGTGACCGGCGTGCGGGCTGGTCGGCGGCGGCAGCGGCGTCTCGACCGACGCGGAAAAGTCGAATCCCGCCTGCTCGCGCAACATACCGCCGGCTCCCGCTTCGCATTCGCGCGAACAAATTAGGAACAAAATCGCGGTTTGGCCAGAGGCTTCGAGCTCGTCCCAGCGATGGTGGGCTACGCCTTCGCGGGGTCAGAGACCGAGGGGGTTCCCCAACTGTTAGGGAGATGACGAGCGCAGCGAGCCGGAGGGGGTTCCTCCTCCCCACTTGTGGGGGAGGTGGCGAGCGCAGCGAGCCGGAGGGGGTGGTCGCCTCACCCCAAAAGACCCCACCCCCGGCTTCGCCGGACCCTCCCCGAAATGGGGAGGGAGGGCGTTTTAGAATGTGGCGAGCGCAGCGGCCGGCTTGAAGAGGCCCATGGGCGAGAGGGTGAAGACTTCGCAGCCGTCCTCGGTCACGCCGATCGAATGTTCGCATTGAGCCGAAAGCGACTTGTCGCGCGTCACCGCCGTCCAGCCGTCGGCCAGCAGCTTCACCCCGAAGCGGCCGAGATTGACCATCGGCTCGATAGTGAAGAACATCCCCGGCTTCAGCGTCTCGCCGGCTCCGGGCCGTCCGTAGTGCAGAATATTCGGGGCGTCGTGGAACACGCGTCCCACGCCGTGGCCGCAGAAGTCGCGCACCACGCTGCACCGCTGGCCCTCGACATAGGTCTGGATGGCGGCCCCGATGTCGCCGAGCGTCGCGCCCGGCCTGACCGCCGCTATGCCGCGCTCAAGTCCCTCATAGGTGACCTCGATCAGCCGCCGGGCGCGCGGGGCGATGTCGCCGAGCGCATACATGCGCGAATGATCGCCATGCCAGCCATCCACGATCACCGTCACATCGATATTGGCGATGTCGCCGTCGCGTAGGGGCCGCTCGCCCGGGATGCCATGGCAGACCACGTGATTGGGTGAGATGCACAGGGTGTGGGAATAGCCGCGATAGTAGAGGCAGGCCGGTAGCGCCTTGTGGTCCAGAATGAATTCGCGCGCCAGGCGATCCAGCCTCTCGGTGGAGGCGCCGGGCTTCACATGCGGGGTCAGCATGTCAAGGCATTCGGCGGCTAGTCGTCCGGCGACGCGCATGCCTTGGAAGCCCTCCGGTCCATGCAGCTTGGTTCGTTCGCTGCGGGTGTCGAAAGCGGTAATGTCTTCGGCCAGGGCCATGAGCTCTCTGTCGGGCTACCCGCCGGTCCAAGGGATCGGCCGGGCGATGCGGATCTCGGTCGGACTTATGTCGCAACCATAGCACAGAACTTCAACACCCGCCGAAGCCGCCGTCGCCAAGGCCGCGGCGTAGGTTGGATCGAGATCGGCGCAGGCCGCGAAGGCGTCGCAATCGCGGCGCTGAATGACGAAAAGCTGCACAGCCCGGTCGCCCTCGGCGACGCGAAAAGTGAGCTCGCGCAGATGCCGGGCCGAGCGGGCCGCCACGCAGTCGGGAAATTCGGCCAAGCTGGCGGCGCGGCGAAGATGGACGTTCTTGACCTCCAGCCAGCAACGCCTCC
>DATBOH010000051.1:0-5154 GCA_036553915.1 Caulobacteraceae bacterium
GCTGTCGAGAATGAGAACCAGCTCTCGCTCAGCGGCGGCCTCGACGCGAATTGAGCCGGCCTCAAGGCCTTCGTCGGCCGCTTTGCGCAGCAGCGACTTGATGCGCACCGCCTGATACAAAAGATATGGGCCGGTCTTGCCCTCGAAGCTCATGAAGCGGTCGAGGTCGAAGACATAGGACGTACCGCGAAAATTGATCAGATCGGCGAACTTCAAGGCCGCCACTCCGACCATCAGGGCGGTGCGCTCAAACTCGACTTTGTCGAGCTCGGTTCCCAGACCAGCCATGTGCAGGCGTTCGCGGGCCCGCTCGCTGACCATCTCGATGAGATCGCGGAGTTTCAACAGCCCGCCGGCCCGGGTTTTGAAAGGCTTGCCGTCCGCACCGTTCATGGTCCCGAAGCCGACGTGCTCGAGGCTGCCCGGCGTGGCGTAGCCGGCCAGGATAGCGGCCCGGAAAACCGTCTCGAAGTGATCGGCCTGGCGTTGGTCGACCACGTACAGGCAGAGGTCGAAGGCGAAGCTGTCGCGGCGATCGACGATGGTGGCCAGATCGGTGGTCCCATACATCGCCGAGCCCTCTGACGAGACGACCAGCAGTGGCGGCAGCGCCCGCTTGTCGTCCTCGCGGGCGACGCGAATGATCTGGGCCCCGGCGTCGGCGCGAAGCAGCCCTTTGTCGCGCAGCTCCCCGACCATCGGGGCGATCAGGGTGTCGACGTCGCTCTCACCGCGCCACAGATCAAAGTCGATGCCGAGGGCGTGAAAGTCGCGGGTCAGGGCCTCGCGGGTGATGCGTGCGAACTGCGCCCACAAGGCCCGATAGCCAGGCTTGCCGGCCTGCAGCTCCGCCGTCGCCGTGCGGGCCCGGTCGCGGAACCCCAGATCGGCCTTGGCCCGAGCCGAGGCGAGCGGATACAGGCGATCGAGATCGGTCAGGCCGATCCTCGCCAGCATCGCGTCCCCGGCGGTCGGCCACGCCGGCTGCTCCAGCAGTTCGGCCAGGTCCGGATTTTCATCGGCGCAGGCGACGATCAGGAGGCCCATCTGGAAGCCCCAATCGCCGAAGTGGGCGTCGCCTTTGACCGCGTCGCCGAGAAATCGAAACAGTCGCTTGATCGATTCGCCGATGATCGAGGCGCGCAAATGGCCGACGTGCATCTCCTTGGCGACGTTGGGACCGCCATAGTCGACGATCACCGTGCGCGGGGCGGCGACTTGGACCGCGCCGAGCTTTTCATCTCCGACCAGGGCGCCGGCGCGCTCGGAAAGCAGCGGGCCCGCCAGCCGCAGGTTGATGAAACCGGGGCCGGCCACGTCGATGCTGCTCAGAAGCGGGTTGTCGGCGAGGGCGGCGGCGATCTTTCCGGCCGTCCCCCGCGGCGGCCCGAACCCGGCCTTGGCCGCCGCCATGGCCCCGTTGCATTGAAAATCCGCCAGATCGGGGCGGTCTGAGGCGCTGACGCGGCCGAATTCGGCAGGCATGCCGAGGCTGGCGAAGGCGGCGCCGACCGCTTCGCCGAGCCGTCCGCGCAGATCGGTCATGGAGTAGCGGCGCTGGCCTGGGTGGTCTGGCCGGCGTTGGCCTTAAAGCGTTTGCCCTGGCGGTTGAATTCGGCCATCGCCGGGGTCACGTCGAAGCCGATCAAGACCTCGAAATTGGCCCCGCTGACGCGCGTATCGGCACGCGGGATGACAATATCCTTCAAGGTGTCGGTGACGCTGGTGCGGTCGGCGCCGCGCGGAAAGTTCACGGGCAGGTTGAAATATTCCTTGCCGAGCACGGCGTGGTTGCGATCGGTGACGGCCACCCAATAGCGATAGATCTTGCGGTCACCCTCGGCCTGGGGACCGCGGCCCAATTCAAACAGAATCCGCATCTCCACCTTGATGGGCTGATCGCCTGTATAGGCGCAGGCGGAGGCTATTTTCTGGATCTCGCCGGTGTAGCCGACGTTGGCCGAGGCCTCGACATTGTCCTTGAACTCCATGTAGCGGGCCGCGTCATAGAGCGTCTTGACGAACGGGCAGGGACCGGCGTTGCGCAGGGCCGGCAGGGGCCCGACCAGACTGCCGAACTCTTCCTTGCGCTTCCTTGACTTGGCGTCGTCCTGGGCTTGCTGATCCTGGCCGCCACCGCGGCCGCCATACTGAGCGTGCGCCCACGGCGCCGGCGCCAGGCTGAGCGCCGCCATGGCCAGGAAGAGATTGAGACGAAGGCGGCGCATGCAGGTTCCAAGAAAGTCCGCAAAAGGATGGGCGGTGATAGCGGCATAAGCGCGGCGCCGCAACGAATCCTCGCCTTGACGCAGAGCCGGCCCTCGCGGAGGAACGGCCATGGCCGTCTACACCGACGTCAGCGATCAGGACCTCGAAGCCTTCCTCGGCGGCTTTGCGCTCGGCCGGCCCGTCGCCTTCAAGGGCATCGCCGAGGGAGTCGAGAACTCAAACTATCTGCTTGAGACCGAACTCGGGCGATACATCCTGACGCTGTTCGAGCGCCGCGTGCGACCTGACGACCTGCCCTATTTCCTCGACTTGATGACGTTCCTCGCCGATCGCGGATATCCCTGCGCGCGTCCGATCACTGACCGCAAAGGCGCGGTGCTCAACACCTTGGCGGGCCGGCCAGCGGTGATCGTGGCCTTTCTGCCCGGGCTATCGGCCCGGCGACCGAGCGTAGCGCAATGTCGGCAGGCGGGGGTCGGACTGGGCTGGCTGCACCGGGCCGGCGCCGATTTCGCTAGATGCCGCGTCAATCCACTGGGGCTGGAGGCCTGGCGCAACGTGGCCTCCAGCCTGAGCGATCGCGCCGAAGCGCTGAAACCGGGGCTGGCGAAGCTTGTAGCCGCCGACCTTGAGGCGCTTCAGAGGACCTGGCCTCGAGACCTTCCACAGGGCGTCGTCCATGCCGACTGGTTTCCGGACAATGTGTTTTTCAACGGCGGCGCCTTTGCAGGGGCGATCGACTTCTATTTCGCCGCCGACGATCTGCTGGCCTACGACATCGGCGTCGCGCTCAACGCCTGGTGCTTCGAAGCCGACGGTAGCTTCAACGTCACCGCCTCGGCGGCTCTGATCTCCGGCTATGAGAGCCGCCGGACACTGTCCGCGGCCGAACGCGACGCCCTGCCGGTCCTGGCCCGGGGCGCGGCGATGCGGTTTTTTCTCACCCGACTCGCCGATTGGGGTGACGAGCGCGCCGGGGCGCTGGTGCGTCCAAAGGACCCGCTGGAATATGAGCGCAAGCTGGCCATTCATCGGGCCGGTCTGGATATGATTTTCTGATGGTCGAGTCTGAGGTGGTGATCTTCACCGACGGGGCCTGTCGCGGCAATCCGGGGCCGGGCGGCTGGGGCGCGGTGCTGTTCGCCAAGGGGCGGCGGCGGGAAATCTGGGGCGGCGCGCCGGACACCACCAATAACCGCATGGAGCTGACCGCCGCCATCGAGGCCCTTACGGCGCTCAAGCGTGCGTGCCGGGTCGAACTGCACACCGACAGCCAATATGTGAAAAACGGCATTACCCAATGGCTCAATCTTTGGAAGGCGCGCGGCTGGCGCACCTTTTCACGCGGGGCGGTCAAGAACGAGGATCTGTGGCGGGCGCTGGATGCCGCGGCGGCGCGACATCAGATCGATTGGCGCTGGATCAAGGGCCACGCCGGTCACGAGCACAATGAGCGCGCTGACGCCCTGGCCCGCCGGGGTCTGGAGGAAACCGAGGCGGCGCTTGGCCGCTAGGCTTTATTCGGCGGCCCTGGCCGCGGCCCCGGCCGGGACGGGCGCTTGGCGTGGAGTCACCAGGCGGCCCAGTCGTGGGAACAGCCACTGTTCGAAATCGTCGATAACCTCATAGACCACCGGCACCAGCAGCAGCGACAGCACGGTCGAGGTCAAAAGCCCGCCGATCACCGCGATCGCCATGGGCTGGCGGAACTCCGAACCGCTGCCGATGCTCAGCGCCGTGGGCAGCATGCCGGCGGCCATGGCCACCGTGGTCATGACGATCGGCCGGGCTCGTTCGCGGCAGGCCTCAAGCAGAGCCTCGCGCTGGCTATAGCCTTCGCGCTCGCGCTCGATGGCGTATTCGACCAGCAGGATCGAGTTTTTGGCCGCCAGCCCCATGAGCATCAGAAAGCCGATGGCCGAAGGAATCGACAGCGCCTGATTGGTCATCAGCAAGCCGAGCAGGGCGCCGCCGACCGCGGTCGGGAGGGCCATCAAGATGATCACCGGTTTGAAGAAGCTGCGGAACAGCAGGACCATGACCGCATAGACCAGCCCGATACCGGAGACGATCGCGGTCACGAAGCCAACGAAGAGTTGCGTATAGGCCTGCTCCTGCCCCTGTTCAGCGCGGCTGACACCCTCCGGTAGGTGGCGCATGATCGGCAGCTTGTTCACCTTGGCGGCGGCGTCACCGATCTGCAGCCCACCGGTGGTGTCGGCGATTATGGTCAGGTTTCGCTTGCGATCGACGCGGTTGATGGTCGCCGGACCGGCTTGGAAGGTGACGTCGGCGACGCTGCCCAGCGTGGTCACGCCGCCGGAGGCGGTTGGCAGTCTCAGATTCTTGATCACATTGAGATCGGTGCGGTCGGATTGCGGCAACCGCACCCGCACCGGGATACGCCGCTCGCCCTCATCAAGTTTGGAGACATTGGCGTCAATGTCACCTGCCGTGGCGACCCGCGCCGCTTCGGAAATGGTCGCGACCGAAACGCCAAGCCTGGCCGCCTCGTCGATCCGCGGCTTAACGACCAGTTCCGGCCCTGGCGGCGGTGAATCCGGCCTGGGATCGGCAAGCCCGGGGACGTTGCGCATTTCACGCTCGAGTTCGAGAGCCGCCTGATCGAGATTATTTCCGCTTTCGCTGGTCAGAATCACCTGCACGTCGGCGACCCCGAAACCGGAAGTGTCGAAGGTCAGGCGTGCATTGGGGATGAGGCGAAGCTGATCCCGAAGCCGATCGCGGATGGTTTCGATCTTGGGCCTGGGTCCGGGCTTCAGGATGGCGGCCACCGCCCCCTGATTGGTTCCGGCCGAGCTTGAAATGCCGCCGCCTGGCCCGCTGGAGATGTCCTGGCCGCCGACCTGGGTATAGACGTGCGCGGTCTCAGGCTGCGCCGAAAGGAGCGCCTGCAGCTTGTCG
>DATBOH010000064.1:0-9110 GCA_036553915.1 Caulobacteraceae bacterium
GATCACGCCTTTCGGCTCGGCCAGGCGTTCGCCCGCTTCTACGCCGCCTGCCCGGTGCTTGGAGCGCCGGAGGCGTCAATCGTAGCCTCTCGCCTTGGCCTCAGCGGCCTGGCGCTGCGGCAGCTCGAGCAGAGTCTCGAACTCCTGGGGATAGCCACACCGGAGCGGATGTAGGGCGCCGCCGCGAGCTTGACTCGGACCGCCGCCTCGCCCAGTTTCCGCGCGCTCTCGCGGGAGAGACCGGGCCGTGCCCGGCGCCGAAGGCGCAACCGCCCCGGAAACGCTCAGGCAAACGGACCGCGAAAGAGGAACGAACGCTGGAAAGAGTCGCCGACACCGGCGCCTCGCCGAAGGAGCAAGGATCGCGCCGCGGTCCGGAATCTCTCAGGCCCAAGAGACAGCGGGGGCGATGTGCGGAGGGCGCCTCCGCGTCGCCGCCGGAGTCCAAGCCTCGTGTCCGACCAAGCCTTGAAATCGACCGTTCTGGGTCAGGCGCACGGCGACCTCGGTGCGCGCATGGTCGGCTTCGGCGGCTACGCCATGCCGGTGCACTATGAGCTCGGCATCCTCAAGGAACATCTTTGGACCCGCGAGCACGCCGGCGTCTTCGATGTCTCGCACATGGGCCCGGCCTTCCTGGACCTGACCGTCTCGGGCGGAGACCCGGAAGACCGCCACCGTTTGGTTGCCGCGCTCATCGAACCGCTGGTAAGCGGCGACATCGCCGGGCTGAAGCCGGGACAGATCCGCTACACCCTGCTCCTCAACGACGATGGCGGCATCCTCGATGATCTGATGATCGGCCGCCCGGCCGACCCAGGCTTTCAGGGACGTCTCTATGTGGTGGTCAACGCCGGCTGCAAGGAAGCCGACTTCGCGCTCATCCAGGACGCGGCTGGCGAGGCGGGTCGGCTGACGCGGGCCGACGACGGCGCGCTTCTGGCGGTGCAGGGGCCGGAGGCTGCAAGGGTGGTCGGGGCCATTCTGCCCGGGGCCGAGAAACTGGCCTTCATGAACTATGCGCGCCTGCCCTACGATCGGCGTTCAGTGCGCATCGCGCGCAGCGGCTACACCGGCGAAGACGGTTTCGAGATCCTCGCGCCGGCGGCCAGCGCCCGCACCCTGTGGTCGGCGCTCATGGCCGACAAGCGGATTCGGCCGATCGGCCTGGGCGCGCGCGACTCGTTGCGGCTGGAGGCCGGGCTGCCGCTTTATGGCCACGACCTCGATGCGAGCGTTTCGCCGATCGAGGCCGGCCTTGCTTTCGCGGTTTCCAAGAAGCGGCTGAAGGCGGGAGCGATTCGCGGCGCCGAACGCCTCGCCCGCGAACTCGCGGACGGTCCAGGTCGCCTCAGGGCCGGCCTACGCATTCTCGAGGGCGCGCCGGCGCGCGAGGGCGCGCCCGTTTTCGCCAAGGCCGAGAAGCCGGTCGGCATGGTGACCAGTGGCGGTTTCGCTCCCTCGATTGGGGCCCCGATCGCCATGGCGTTTTTGAGCCCAGCCGCCGCCAAACTCGGCGCCAAGCTGACCGTCGAGGTTCGCGGCCGCCGCCAGGACGCGGAAGTCACGCCCCTGCCCTTCGTTCCCCACCGGTATCACCGCGGATAGTCAGCACAAGGACGGACCATGCGATTCAGCAAGGATCATGAATGGGTGACGCTAGACGGCGCCACCGCCACCATTGGCATCAGCGCCTACGCCGCCGACCAGCTTGGCGACGTGGTGTTCGTGGAACTTCCCTCAGTCGGCAAGACCGTTAAGGCCGGCGACAATCTGGCCGTGGTTGAAAGCGTCAAGGCGGCTTCGGACGTCTATGCGCCGGTGGCTGGCGAGGTCACCGCGGTCAACGCGGCGCTCAGCGACGCCCCGGAAACCGTCAATGACCAGCCGGAAGGCTCGGGCTGGTTCGTCAAGCTCAAGCTGGCTGATCCGAAACAGGTCGAGGGTCTGATGGACAGGGGCGCCTATGAGACCTTTCTCAAGAGCCTCTGATCGCCCGCCATGCGCTATTTGCCCCTGACCGATGAAGACCGTTCGCAGATGCTGGCCACGATCGGCGCCGCCGACATCGAGGCGCTGTTTGTCGACGTGCCCCAAGCCGCTCGCCAGGGCGCGCCGCTCGACTTGCCGCCGCACGCTGGCGAGATCGAGGTCGAGCGCAGGCTGAGCCGCCTCGCCGCTCGCAACCTGGCCGCCGGAGCCGCGCCATTCTTTTGCGGCGCTGGCGCCTATCGCCATCACGTGCCGGCCAGCGTCGACCATCTCATTCAACGTTCGGAGTTCCTGACCAGCTACACCCCCTACCAGCCGGAAATCGCCCAGGGGACGCTGCAAACCCTGTTCGAGTTCCAGACCCAGGTGGCCGCCCTGACCGGCCTGCCGGTCGCCAATGCCTCAATGTACGACGGCTCGACGGCGTGCGCCGAAGCGGTGATGATGGCCGCGCGTGTCACTCGCAGGAAGCGCGCCATTCTCTCCGGAGGCGTGCACCCCCATTATGACGAGGCGGCCCATACCCTGGCCCATTCGGCCGGCATCGAAACCGTGCGCCTTCCCGCCGCCATCGACGATGAGGCGGCGGTCGTGGCCGCCATCGACGGCGACACCGCGTGCGTGGTGGTGCAGACGCCCAATGTCTTCGGGACTGTCACCGATGTGAGCGCGATCGCCGAGGCGGCGCATCGGGCAGGCGCGCTTGTGATCGTGGTCACCACCGAGGCCGTAGCCTTCGGGCTGCTCAAGTCGCCCGGCGAGATGGGGGCCGATATCGCCGTCGCCGAGGGCTCTTCGATCGGAGTCGGCCTGAACTTTGGGGGCCCCTATGTCGGATTGTTCGCCTGCCGGGAAAACCTCGTCCGCCAGATACCCGGGCGGCTGTGCGGCGAGACCGTCGACGCCGCCGGCCAGCGCGGCTTCGTGCTGACCCTGTCGACCCGCGAGCAGCACATCCGCCGCGACAAGGCGACCTCCAATATCTGCACCAATTCGGGGTTGTGCGCCCTGGCGTTCACTATCCACATGTCGCTGCTGGGCGGCGTGGGCCTGGAGCGCCTCGCGCGCATCAATCACGCCCGCGCCCGGCGCTTGCGCGACGCGCTGGCGAGCGTTCCGGGGGTGGAGATCGTCACGCCGCGGTTCTTCAATGAGCTGGCCGTGCGCCTGCCCAAGCCGGCGGCCGAGGTCGTCGAGGCCCTGGCCGAAGACGGCATTCTCGCCGGTGTGCCGTTCAGTCGCCTCGACCCGGACGCCGGCCTCGACGATCTGCTCCTCGTCTGCGCCACCGAAACCACGACCGACAACGAGATCGCCGCCCTCACGGGCGGCCTCTCCCGGAGACTCGCCCGATGAGCCTCGCCAGCATCGGTCGGCCGACCCGCCCGGCCGAATCCGCTCCGACACCGCACCCGGGCGCCGCCCTCTTACAGGACGAGCCACTGATCTTCGAGCTCGGCGGATGGAGCAAAACCGGCGTCGATCTTTCCGACGAGACCGCCCCGCTCGATGACCTGAAGGGCCTGACTCGCGCCGAACCGCTGCGCCTGCCCGGTCTCTCGGAGCCTGAGGCGGTGCGGCACTATGTACGGCTGTCGCAGAAGAACCACGCCATCGACCTGGCGATCTATCCGCTGGGTTCGTGCACCATGAAGCACAATCCGCGCCTGGACGAGAAGATGGCCCGCCTGCCGGGGTTCGCCGACATTCATCCGCTGCAGCCGCTCTCCACGGTGCAAGGGGCGCTCGAGCTCATGGAGCAGCTCGCCTCATGGCTGATGATCCTGACCGGCATGCCGGCGGTGGCCCTCTCGCCCAAGGCCGGCGCGCACGGCGAACTTTGCGGCCTGCTGGCCATCCGCGCCGCCCATGAGGCGCGTGGCGACGCCCGCAAAACGGTCTTGGCCCCGACCTCGGCCCACGGCACCAATCCGGCCACCGCCGCCTTGGCCGGCTACGGCGTGGTCGAGATAGCCCAGACCGCGGATGGCCGCGTCGATCTCGCCGACTTGGCCGCCAAGCTCGATGACGATGTCGCGGCGGTGATGGTCACCAACCCCAACACCTGCGGCCTGTTCGAACGTGAGGTGTTGGAGATCGCCCGCCTGACTCACGAGGCAGGAGCCTATTTCTATTGTGACGGAGCCAATTTCAACGCCATCGTCGGCAGGGTGCGTCCGGGCGACCTTGGGGTCGACGCCATGCACATCAATCTGCACAAGACTTTCTCGACCCCGCACGGCGGCGGCGGTCCGGGGGCTGGTCCGGTAGTGTTCAGCGAGGCGCTAGCGGCCTATGCGCCGATGCCCCGGCTGCACCGCACTGGCGCGCGGTTGACCTTGATCGAGCATGCCGACGGCGAGGCGGCGGCCAGCCTTGGGCGGCTGTGCGCGTTCCATGGCCAGATGGGCATGTATGTCCGCGCCCTGGCTTATATGATGAGCCATGGTGGCGATGGCCTGCGGCAAGTCGCTGAGGATGCGGTGCTTAACGCCAATTACATCAAGGTCCGCCTCGCGGGAGATCTGAGCGTCGCCTTTCCAGACGGCCCGTGCATGCATGAAGCGCTGTTCGATGACGCCTGGCTGGAAGGCGCTGGCGTCACCACCCTCGATTTCGCCAAGGCTCTCATCGACGAGGGCTTTCACCCGATGACCATGTACTTCCCACTGGTCGTCCACGGGGCGATGCTGATCGAGCCCACCGAGACCGAATCCCGGCGCGAACTGGACCGCTTCTGTGACGCCGTGCTGCGGCTCGCCAGGGCGGCCAAGGCCGGCGATGTGGCGCGGTTCAAGGGCGCGCCGTTCACGGCGCCTTTGCGTCGACTCGATGAGACGCTCGCGGCCCGCAAGCCGCGCCTTACCTGGACGCCGACCGAGGCGGGCTAGGACGCCGCCCGGGATCTTAGGACGGGCCTACCTGCGCGGCCTCAGCCGTTCTGTTCCCGCCAGCGCGCCAGAGCCTCTGCGGGCCCGGCAAAGGCTTCCTGGGTAATGGGATTCCAATAGCGCAGGGCCTCCAGCGGAATGCGCTTGCCGGAGACGGCGCAGATCACGAAGGCGCCGGGCCGCACCACAACATATTCGCCAGGCCCATAGCTGATCAGAGCCGGCTGGTCGGCGCGCCCGAGGCCCTTGTCGTGGACATTCATGGCGGCGGACTTAGCGCGAACGGCGGCTCGCCGTCGAGACGGGCCGAGCGGCGGCCGTCGTTGAACTCCAATGCCACCGCCTCGCCTTCGCCGAGTTCGGCCGCGCTCTTGGCCAGCCCCCCGTCGCCCTTCCAGACCAGGGCGAAGCCGCGCTTCAGCGGCGCGCGCGGCTCCAAGGAAGCCAGCAACTGGACGCGGCTTTCAAGGCGTTCGGAAAGCCGATCCAGACGCCGCGCCATGCACGGCCGCAGCCGCTGGCTGCTTTCACCGAGCCGACGACGGCCGGAATCCAGCGCCACGGCCAAAGCGCGCGGGCGCAGGCCCTGGACCGACACCGCCAGTTCGCGGCGATGGCGCTCGACATTGGCGCGCAGAGCCGTGCCCAGCCGCGAGCCGGCGTGGTCGAGCCGTTGCGAAGCCACAGCCAGCAGCTCGGCCGGTCTTGGAAGCCCGCGTCCCGCGCCATCCAGGCGCGCCCTGCGCAGCTCGAAACCGCGGGTCGCCCCAGAGGCCAGGCGGCCGCCGTGCTCCTGCAACAGGGCGGCGAGATCGGCCAGGACCGGCGTCGCCAGCTCGGCGGCGGCGGTCGGCGTCGGCGCCCGACGGTCGGAGACGAAATCGATCAAGGTGGTGTCGGTCTCATGGCCGATCGCCGAGATCAACGGAATGACCGCGGCAGCGACGGCGCGCGCCAGCGCCTCGTCGTTGAACGGCCACAGGTCCTCGATCGAACCGCCGCCGCGGGCGACGATCAACAGGTCCGGTCTGGGGATCGGGCCGTCAATCGGCAAGGCGTTGAAACCCTCGATCGCCGCGCTCACCTGAACCGCCGCCTGGGCGCCCTGCATGGTCGTCGGCCAGACGATCACCCGGCACGGCCATCGATCGGCGATCCGATGCAGGATGTCGCGAATGACCGCTCCGGTCGGACTAGTGATCACTCCGATCACCGCTGGCATGGCCGGGATTGGCTGTTTACGGGCCGCTTCGAAAAGGCCTTCGGCGGCCAACTTGGCCTTCAGCTTCTCGAGCTGAGCCAGCAGTGCGCCGACTCCGGCCGGCTCCATCGTTTCGATGGTGATCTGGTACTGTGAGCGGGACGGATAGGTGGTGATCTTGCCGGTGACCACGACCTCAAGTCCGGTCTCCGGACGCACCGCAAGGCGAGCGACCTGGCCGCGCCAGACGATGCCGGAGATGCACGCTTTGTCGTCCTTGAGGTCGAGGTAGACATGGCCGCTGGCGTGGAATGTGACCTTGGATATCTCGCCGCGCAGTCGCACAAATCCATAGGCGTTTTCGATTGTCCGTTTGAGCGCGAACGCCAGCTCCGAGACCGAATAGGCTTTGGCGTTGTCGGTTTCGATGCTGGCATCGGGAGGCAATTCAACGCTCATGGGCCAGATCCTACCGCGGATGATAGGCGCGAAGCACGCCCTCGACGATTCGCTCGAGAGTCTCCAGGGTATTGCAGGTTTCAGCGACGCGGCAGAACCGGGCGTAGTCAGCCATGCGTGAATCGCCCTGGTCCCAATAGGTCCGCGGCTCGGGATTGAGCCAAATCACGGATCGCGTCTGCTCGGCCAGGCGGCGCATCAGGTCGAGCCGGGGATCGCTGTAGTTGCAACGCCCGTCGCCCAGGACGATCACCGTGGTGTGGCGATCGAGCCTCGGACCCCCGGCCGCAAAAAGGCCCATCAGGGCCTGGCCATAATCGGTGGGCCGCAGGCCGATGCGCTCCAGCACCTCGGCGATCGCCACCTCTACGTCGGATTGCTCGAGGAGATCATTTACCGACGCCAAACGATCAGAGAAGGCGAAGGCGTCGAGACGCGCCACCGCGGCCTTGAGGCAATAAAGGAACAGCAGCAGGAACTGAGCCGCTGGCGCAACGGAACGCGAGACATCGCACACGACCACTATCTGGGGCCGGTCAAGACTCTTGCGCTTCCAGATCAGATCGAACGCCAGGCCCTCATGGGCAAGGCTGCGGCGCACCGTGTTGCGCACATCCAGGCGGCCGCGCTGGGCGCGCCGCCGCTTTCGACCGTAGCGCTCGGCCAGCCGCCGCGCGATACGCCGGACCAGAGCCTGCATCGTCCCGATGTCTTCGGCCGGAATGGCGCTGAAGGCCCGGCGCGCCAGCAGTCGCTCTCGCAAACGGGCGCCGGTCTCGGCTCCAAACAAGGCCAGCTGGCGATCGGTCATGGCCTGCGCGGCCGCGAACAGGCGCTCACGTCCCTCCGCCAAGGTCTGAGCTCGCGTCAGGTCTTGGAGACTGGCGCTGGCTTTCAAGGCGGCGATGCGCGCCTCAAGGACCCGCAGCCCCACGGCATCGAGCGTCCGGCGCACCGCCAGGGAACGCTGAGTAATCAAGGTGACCGCGCCGGCGCCGGCGCTCTGCATCCCCGCTTCCAGGACCATGGCGAGCCCCGCCGCATCGCCTGTGAGGATCAAGCTTTCGAGGTCGGCTGTCGCCGCTTGGCCGGTGACGGCGCCCGCCCCCCCCAGGCGCCACCTCTGAAAATAGCGGTCGAAGCAGGCATCGAACCGGCTGGTTTCCCGGGCGTCCTTGGCCAAGGTCGCCGCCAGGGCGTCGCGAAGCAGAACGCGGTCGTCATAGCCCACCTGCGCCAGCACCCGATGGGCGTCTATGCTCTCGGCGGGGGAAACCCAGACGTCGGAGGCGCGCAGAGCGGCGATGAAGTCGGCCAGGGTCGCCGAGGCCGATTCAGCCGCCATCCGGCCGACCGCTATCTTTCAAGAGCTCACCCAGCCTCGCTTCGACCGTTGCGACATCGGCTTCGAACTTCAGCAACACGTTGAGAGAATCTCTCACCAATTCGGCGTCGAGAACCCGGGCGTGCAGGAGCACCAGAGCCCGGGCCCAATCCACGGTCTCGGAGATTGACGGCAGCTTGCGCAATTCGAGCCGCCGCACCGCCTGGACAAAGCGGACGAGCTGGGCCCGCAGGCTCGCCTCGATCTCTGGGGCGCGGGCGGCGACGATCCGTTCCTCAAGCGCCGCTCCCGGCAAGGGAATGTGGAGATGCAGACAGCGCCGTTTGAGCGCATCGCCGAGGTCGCGGACATTGTTCGAGGTCAGGAACACCACCGGTGGCGTGCGTGCCGAAATGATCCCGATCTCCGGTATCGAAACCTGATACGCCGATAGGGTCTCAAGCAGAAACGCCTCGAACGCCTCGTCACTCTTGTCGACCTCATCGATCAGCAGCACTGCGCCGCCGTCGCTTCTGAGCGCCTGCAGCAGCGGCCGCGGCTCCAGGAACGGCTCGGAGAAGAACAGGTCGCCGGCGGAATGCAGACGGTCCATCGCCTCGCCCAGGTCGGCGGCTCCAGCCAGGCTCGGACCGAGGTGATCCTTGAGTATCTGGGTGTAGAGAAGCTGCTTGCCGTATTTCCACTCATAGAGGGCACGCGTCTCGTCCAGGCCCTCATAGCACTGCAGCCGGATCAGCGGCAGACCAAGCAGTCGCGCGGCGCTGAGCGCCAGTTCGGTCTTGCCGACTCCCGCGACACCTTCGACCAAGATCGGCTTGTTGAGGCGAAGGGCCAGGAACAGAGCCGTGGCGATGCGCCGCGAGGCGATATAGCCGATGTCGGCAAGCCCGACGCTGATCGCATCGACCGAATCGGCGGGCGTGGCGGCGGCTAGGTCCAGGGGCAAGGCGGCGTCTCGCGGGCTGCGGTTCACATCACTATGCCGACGGGCGCGGCCGCGTCCAGAACGGCGCTGGCCTGGCGCCCAAATCCTAGGCGCCAGCATTCCGTTCGGCGCCGCACAATTAGGCAAGATGACGAATGTGGCCTCGCCAAACGCCTCCAGGCTTTTGCGCGGATCGGGGCCAGTCAAGCTGACCGCAGCAACGCAAACAATTCGGGATGCGCACCATGAAAATGGTCGTGGCGATCATCAAGCCATTCAAGATCGACGATGTTCGAG
>DATBOH010000192.1:0-5802 GCA_036553915.1 Caulobacteraceae bacterium
GCACCCGATCCTTGGCTACACCAAGATGCACGAGGGGGTCGATTTCGCCGCCCCGACCGGGACGCCGATCTATGCCGCCGGCGACGGCGTGGTCCTGCATGCCGAGCCCAAGGCCCTGAACGGCAACTATGTGGAGATCCAGCACGATAACGGCTGGCAGACCTACTATCTGCATATGAGCGCTTTCGGTCCCGGCATCATCCCAGGGATCCGGGTGCGACAAGGCCAGGAGATCGGCCGCATCGGCACCACAGGCCGCTCCACCGGTCCGCATCTACACTATGGACTGAAAATCAATGGGCAGTTCGTCGATCCCATGGGCGTTCAGATGCAGGCCGCCCAGCCGCTGAACGGCGCGCAACTGGCCGCCTTCGTCAAAGAGCGCAACCGCATCGACGCCCTGCGCGTGGCCCAAACCGGCTGACGGCGGCGCTACATCGCCGTGCCGGCCCGTCCGGGCATCGGCCGAGCGCCATCCCCGACCACGGTGAAGGCGGCCCAGTAGTAGGGGTGGGAGCGGTCTGGACTGTCCATCAGCGTCAGCTCGGATCGACGCAAGGCCTCGGCCTCACCGGGATTCTCACCCGCCCGCGCCGCGCCGAACATTCCCGTCATCAACGCCAGGGTGGAGGCGGAATCGACCTCCCAGTGGGAGACAACCAGTCCGCGGCTGCCGGCGTAGATGAAGGCTCGCGCCAGACCGCCAAGGGCGTCGCCGTCATTCATGGCCCCGGCTGCGCCGGCATAGGCCCCGCCGCCGGTGTTGCAGGCCGATAGAACGACCAGATCGGCATCGAGCTTTAGGTTGAGGATCGACCCGGCCTCAAGCAATCCGTCACTCCCCTCGCCGCCGAGCGAGGTAACGAGAGCCGGCTGCGGCAGGCACCAGCCCGGGGCTGGCAACAAGCCATGCGTGGCGAAGTAGACGACCCGGAACTGATCCAGGTCCTGGCGCGATTCCACGCCGGTGTCGGTGAAGGCGGGGCCGAGCACGACATCGTCAGACGCGGCGCCCAGATCGGAACCGACGGTTTGCACCTCTCCAGCCGTTTCAGTGAGGCGGCGCAACCCGGTCATGGCACGGCGTTGATCTTCGCAGAAATTCAGGGCCTCCCCCCCGCGACGTCCGGGCCCGACCACCGCTTCAAAGGTGCGCGGATCGCTGGCCGGGCCGATGACGGCATCGCCGAAACCTATGAAAGGGGCCCGCGCCGCCGAACGGGCCAGGGCGCGCGACTGCAAGAAGCTGGCAGCCGACACTTCGAGCGACGAATCGACGGTGCGGCCGAGCCAATTGACGCCTTGATACGACAGGAAGCCGCGGCCCTTGGCTTTGATGTCCGCCAGCCGGGACGCCATCAGCTCGACGCTCGCCTGATCGGCGACCAGGGTCGCAACCGGAAGGCTGATCAGCGGCCCGTCCGGATCGTAGATCAGATGGGTGACGCCGACCATCTCCGCCTGAGCCGGACCGAGAAGCGCCGCGTAGAGCCGATGGGCGCCGTCGACGTCGAAGCGCGACAAAGTCGAGCTGTCGAACGGTTTCCGCAGCCTTTGCACCAGGTCGGCCACGGCTTGCCGCCCCAGGTCGACGGCGTAAGGCCTCACCGCCTGGGGTGTGATCAGTATGGCGTAGCTCTTCTCGCCAAGAAGGACGACGCGCAGATAGGCTTCGCCAGGCGCCAGGGCCTTTTGCATCCGATCGAGGCTGACCACGCCGATTTCGAGCTCGCCATAGCGCGGGTCGGCATTGAGAAGTTGACCTTCGAGAACCGCCTCCTGCTCGGAGAGCGCCTTGATATCCGCTTCGTCGGCCTGGCGGGCGACGGCGGCCCCTGCCTGGCCGGCCAGATCGTCGAGGGCGACGCGTTTGGCGGCGATCTGCCGGCGCGTATCCTCGACAGCCCTGGCGGTACCGGCGGCCGCGCCGGCGCCGGCGCCGATGCGGTTGGCGAGATCGGCGACCGTGCTGGCCGTGGCCTCCGACACGACGCTTTGCAGCCCCTGAAAGTAGCGCTCGTCGTCGGCGCGTTCGCTGGCCGGATCCGACGCCCGCTTGGCCAGCAGCAGGTCAAAATAGGTCCCCGCCGCGTCCGCCGACGCCCCCAGCGAACCCCGCGCCTGGCGAAAAATCGCGAACCCCTGATCGTAGTCGGCCAAGGCTTGGTCGGAACGCCCGATTGCCGCTTCGGCGCGCCCCAGCTGAAACAACACATAGGCCTCGACCGGTGAGCCGGCGAGATAGGCGGCGTCGGCCCCGTGATGCATGGCCGCCAGGACCGTCTTCAGCCGCTCGACGGCGTCGGCGCTCTTGCCGTCCTTGAGATCCAGTCGGGCCAACTCGGCCTCGACCTGGGCCTTCAGCCAGACGACCGAATTGAGCACCTGCGGATCGGTAAGCTTGGCTTGGGCCGACCGCAGCGCCTGACGCGCGGCGGCGTCATCGCCAAGGCTGACCTGAGCGGTGCCGATGACCAGTTCGGCCTGGGCGTCGGGAATGTCGAGACGTTGATCGGTGGACAGATTCGGCGGCGTGAACACGCCGGTCCGATCGCGACGGTTGAGGGCGTCGGACAAGATTCGGTTGATATAAAGATCGTTCGCGCCGCCGCTGACCGGGATGACGCCGCGGGCGCTCTGGCGGATCTGGCGGCGAGCATCGATGGATTGCTGCGCCAAGGCGATGGCGGCCTGGAAGTCCTTGCGGTTGCGCGCATCCAGAGCCTTGTAGTTGAACGACAGGGCGGCCAGAAACGGATCGTCCAGGCCCTGAAGCTCGGCGTCCGCCCTGGCGAACAGCCGCTGCGCCTGATCGAAACGGCCCAGATTCGAGAAGGCCAGCGCCCAGTTGAGCGTCGCCTCGGCCTTATCCGCCCCAGCCATTTGTTGACCGGTCGCCAGCGGACGCCAGGATTCCTCGGCGCGCGGAAAGCGCCAAGCCTGGTTTTGGGTGTAGGCGTAGTCGCGGCCCTGGTCGGCCGGTCCATAGGCGGCGTCGACGGCCGCCGAAAGACCGACGTCGGTGACGCCGGCCTGGCCAGCCGCGGCGGCTTGCGCCTGCGTCGGGACGGGAACCGGCGCGGCCCCGACTATGACCTTGAGACCGGTCTGAAGGAGGTCGGCCAAAGGCGCGAAGCCCTCGCTCGCGGCCCCCTGTTCAGCGGTGGCGTAGGCGGCGTAGGGCGTCTGGCCCTTAATCGTCTGGCAGCGGGATTCGGTGGCGGCGCCAAGGCCGGCGAGGGTGAGGGCCATCCCGGGCTGGCATTCGGCGCGCGCCGACAGGGCCTGGCGCCAGGCGGCCTCTCCAGCCCGACGATCGCGTCCGAACAGATAGAGATGGCCAAGCGGCGTGCTCCATCCGCGGCAGCGCACGACCCAGGCGCTGGCGCCGCGCAATTGCGCCGCCGGATCCTCGTAATCGCGCACGGCGGCGCACACCGCCCCGGTCTTGGCGCTCTGGCCAAGCGGAAAGGCGTCGGGGGCCGCGGCCAGGGCATGGCCGGCCGTCACAAGCACCGTCGTCGCAGCCAGGCCCGTCAGCGAATATCGAAGTCCGTTCATGGACGTGAATCCGACTTGCGCCAGATCTCCTCATTGCCCGAACCGATGATGGTCACGTCGGCCGGTCCCTCGAAGTCACCCACGTCCAGGAGCGGCGGACTGGGAACGAGAGTCAGCAGATTGGTGAGCGTGTCCGGCGGCGGCAATTCGTTGACGATGGGGATGATGGGAATATTGATCACCGGTCCGCAGACCGTCGGTTTGCCGATCACGCAGCCATTGGCGCGGTACTGCAGGTTGACGCCGAGCGGCGGCAGCACCGTGATCACGCCGGGATCGTCCAGCGCGCGGCCCGTGATCGGCGGCCCCGAAAGCGGAATGAGGACGCCGATCAGGTCGATGACCGAAGGCTGGGTGGCGCAGCTCGAACACCCCACCGTGATCGGGTTCGGGGTTTCTACGGTCGCCTGCACCAACATGCCGGTATAGGCGCCGGTCCCCGGGGTCGTGTTCTGCTGCACGATCTTGCCATCGGCCAGAAAGCTCACTGAATTGGCGGTGAGATAGATTTCGCCTGGCGCCGCTTGGCCGCCAGCAGGGACCGGCGGGGATCCGGCGACGACGTTGATCGCCCCGCCCGGCGTCGATTGGACGGCCCCGATGAAGGCCTGTGTCCCCATGACGATGTCGTTCACAGCGTTGAGATTGACGGCGAAGAAGGGCGCGGTCGGGGCGCCAATCGAACCCGCGGGGCCGCCGGCCGTGGCGCTTTGGGCCTCTAAGAGAATTGAGCCTGGTGTCCACGCGCCGCCGGGATTGGCGAGCGTCGGGGGCGCAAGGCCTCCGACCACCAGCTCCGCTCCCCCGGCCGACTGGCTGCTGATCACGGGCCCGGTGAAAATCACGGAGTGAGCTGCATCGGCAAACAGGAAGAGATTGAGTGAATTGACGCCCACATCCAGGCTGCCGACGGTCAGGGTTCCCGCGGCCGTTCCGCCCTCGTGCAGCACGGAATCGCCCGGATCGCCGGCGTAGAAGGCCACATAGCCGATAGGCGCGACGAGGTTTTGATAGGTGGCGTTGCTGATGCTGAGTCCCGGGAGCGGACCAAACACATTGTCCCCGAGGTTGAGATTGCCGGCCGTCGAGGCGACCGTGAAAAACAGCCCTGTGAGTGGACCGCCCAGGGTGAGCTGACCCGTGCGGATCAACACCGGCCCTCCAGCGGTTCCGCCGTTGAGGGTGATAGCGCCGCCCTGCAGAACCAGATTGTTCCCCGCCTGCACCGTGCTGAGCACAATGGCGTCAGCCGGGTCGGCCGTTCCATTCGGTCCCGCCGAGACGATGACCGACCCGTTCGGGGCAATGAGCGACGCATCGGCCGACCCCAAGGCGCCGCCGACGATGACATTGACGTCGCCGTGCTGAGAATCGGCCTGGATGCCGATCTGGCTTGGATCCGTCCCGGTTCCGGTGAGATCGATCGTGTTGAGGGCATTGGCCGCGCCGATCTGGAAGCTGGCTGCGGTCAGGGTGATCGCGCCTTTGGGAGCCTCGAGATCGGCGGCGGTCAGGAGGCCGCCGGCTTGAACGATCAGGTCACCGTTGGTGCTGGTGGCCAGAGTCTCGACGGCGCTTGGATTGGGGCCGGTAGAGGTCAACGACACCAGATTGGCGCCCGTCGCCGTGCCGATATCGAAACTGGCGGCGCGAATGGTCACCGCGCCGGCCTGCGCCGACAGCACGGCGGCGGCGGCATTGAGCGAGCCGGCGGCGTCAATGAGCAGATTGCCGGTGTCGGTTGAGGCGAATTCGGTGATCGAATCGGGGCCTGCGCCAGTGCTGGTCAGGCTAATGCCATTGCCGGCCTGGACAAGCGTAAAGGAAAAGCTCGCCGCATTGACGGTGATCGTTCCCAGACCCGCCGCTAGGGCGGCGAATCCGCCCAGGTCGCCGCCGGCGTCGATGGCGATGTCGCCATTGGTCGATGTGGCCCCGCCGGTGAGCAGGTCCGCTCCGGGGCCGGTCGCCAACAGAGTGACATCGCCGCCGGCGATGGCCATGCGCAGGTCGAAGGTGTCACCGGTGACGCCGATCGTTCCCGCCGGAGCCGACAGGGTCGAATTGGGACCATCGACGGCGGCGGCGGCGGTGATCGCGATATTGCCGGTCTGGGCGACCGCCGCGGCTGGCAAACCGATCGAACCGTCGCCGTTCATGACGATCGATCCTCCGGCTATCAGCGGGGCCTTGAAGGACGCATTGGTGACCCCGACGCCGACATTGGCGAGCGGCCGCACG
>DATBOH010000219.1:0-4769 GCA_036553915.1 Caulobacteraceae bacterium
CCCGACGGCGCAAATAGCCTTTCGCGGTGATCGATGTTAAGTCAGGATCAGTCCTGTTCGGGTCGCTGGCGCCGGGGGCGTCATCGGCGGGCGGCTCGACGGGTATGAAAGCTTGGCCCATGGCTGGGGAGCGCGTGGCGGCCAAAGTAAGCGAGGCGCGGCCAAAGGCCTGCGCCGATGGCGGCGTTCGCCCCAGCGCCGACGCCAGCGAACTGCGCAACGTCACCGTCCTCATCGCCGACATCGTCCATTCCACCCGCACGGTGATGAACTTTGAGCCCGAGGACGCCCGCGCCTACCTCGACCGGGCCATCCAGCTGATGCTCGCCGGCGTGCGCAAATTCGGCGGCTCGATCGTCTCCACCCAGGGGGACAACGTGATCGCGGTGTTTGGCGCCGGAATCTCCACCGAGGACCACGCCCTTCGCGCCTGTCTGGCGGCGATCGAGATCCGCGACGCCATCCTCGCCTTGCCGCCGTTCGGCGATGGCGTGCCGACGAGAGCGCGCATCGGGGTGCATTCGGGCGGGGTGTGGACGAGGCCGCGTCGCCTCGGCGAGACCGAGGAGGTGGACGCCAACGGCGCGGTGGTCCACATCGCCTCCAAGATCGAGCGCCTTTGTCCGCCGGAAAGCGCGGCGGCGTCGGTCGCCACCCTGCGCCTGATCCGAGGTTATGTGCGCTCGAGCCCGTTGGCGTCACTCAGCGTCGACGAGGACCAGCCGCCGCTGGAGGTCCAGGAACTTCTCGAGGTGTCGCCGGACTATCAGCTCGAGCACTACTTCACCCGCCGGCGGCTTTCGCCATTGGTTGGGCGCGCGGCCGAACTGAGTGTGATCGCCGAGAGTCTCGATGGGCGCTCGGCGAAGGTGCTCGGCATTGTCGGCGAAGCAGGCCTTGGCAAGAGCCGGCTGTGCTTCGAAGCCCAGGCCATGGCCGAAAAGGCCGGCCGCAGGGCGGTGCAGCTGCGCGGCGTCAGCGTCAACAGCGCCACGCCGTTCGCACCGCTGCGCGCCTGCCTAGTCCAACTCCTGTTGCTGGATGAGGGCCAGCCGGAGGAGGAAGCGCGCGCCGCCATCGCCGAAATCGGCCTTGGCGAGATGGAGGCCGCCGGCGTCGCGCAAGTGCTCGGCATCGGCGAGGCGGACGACCTGTGGCGGAAGATGTCCGGCGATGCGCGCAAGCGGGCCATCATCCATGGCGTCGCTAAGACCATCCGCGCCGCCGCCATCCGCCTGCCCCTGCTGCTGATCGTCGAGGATCTGCACGACATCGACGAGGAGACCGTTTCGTGCCTGACCCGGGCTTTGCGCGACCCGGCCCCTTGCCCGACGATTGTCACCTCCCGCCCCGAGAAGGTTGATGCGCTGAGCCAGCTGTGCGGCCGGGTGCTGGCGCTCGAGCAACTTCCGCCGTCCGATGCCCGCCGCCTGGTGATGAACGTGGCCCGCAGCTTCGATGAAGCGCGAGGCGAGACGCGCGAGGACCTGGTGGACAGCGTGCTCGAGCGCGGGGCCGGCAATCCGTTCGTGCTCGAGGAGCTGGTGCGCGGGGTGCTTTTGCCCGCCAGCCGCGGCATCGGCGGGGTGCCGATGAGCGTCGAGATCCTGATTCGCTCGCGGGTGGATCGGCTCTCGCCCGCGGCCAGGCGCCTGATGCACTGCGCCAGCGTGATCGGCATGCGCTTTCCCGCCCTCATCCTGCGACGTGTGGCGGAGATCGACGCGGCGCCATTCGAGAGCGCCTTGCGTGAGCTGGTGGCTGAACGCCTGCTGGTCGCCGACCCCGGTCTGGGCGTCGAGTTCGCCCACCAGATCACCCGGCTGGCGACCTACGAGGGCATTCCGCGCACCGGCCGGGCGCGCCTGCATGCGCGGGTGCTCGAGGTGGCGCTGGCTGATCGACAGCAACTGGCGCTGTCGAACGAAGCGCTCGCCGATCACGCCCGGCGCGCCGGCGACAAGGCGAAGGCCCTGGATTTTCTTTGGCAGGCTTCGCGCGAAGCCATCGCCCATTCGGCGGTGCAGTCGGTGGCCGAACTGCGTCGGCGCGCGCTCGCCATCTGCGCCGAGATCGGCGCCGCCGCCGACATGCGGGAAGTGGACTTCAACCTGCTGGCTTTCGACGCCCTGCAGCAGCAAGGCGCGTTCCGCGACCTCGTGGCGCCGCTCGAGCGAGCCCTGGCCCTTTCCGAGGCCGCCGGCGCCAAGCGGCAGGTCTGCCAGGTCAGCGGCCACCTGGCGACAACCTACTGGGTGATCGGTGAGTACGAGCGCGCCTACGCCAAGGCGAGGCGAGCCCTGGCCGAGGCGCGCGACGCCAGAGACCTGCCCCTGGCCAGCTACGCCCAGTATGTGCTCGGCTGCGTTCAGTTCCATCGCGGCAGGATCGCCGAGGCCGCCCGGCTCGAGCGCGAACTGATCGAACACTTGAGCGGCGTTCTGGAAACCGCCCGGTTTGGCGCTGTGGTCGTCCTAAGCGTCACCTGCCGCGCCTTCCTGAGCTGGTTCGCCACCGATCTCGGCGATTTCGCCGAAGCGGAGGCGAACAATCTCGAGGCGATGCGCGTCGCCAACGCCATGCAGCAACCCTATTCCCAGCTGCTGGCCCACGCCGCGCTCGGCTATCGTCTGTTTCGGGAGGGCCGCATCGAAGAAGCCTGCGCCGCCCTGGAAATCGCCTATGGCATGTGCCGGGCGGGAAACTTCCTCGCCCTGGATGCGACCATATCCGGCTGGTTCGCCTCGGCTCTGGTCAGGAGCGGGCGTGACCAGGAGGCCGCCCGGGTGGCGCAAAGGGTGATCGATCACGAGCTTGGCCGCTACGGCTGCCTCGCCGGGACCTACTATGTTTACGACGCCAAGGCGCGGCTCCTGGCCAACGCCGGCCGGGCCGACGCGGCGATGCAGGCTCTGGAGCATGGCATCGCCGCCATGCGCACGACGCGCGATCGCCCGCATTACGCCTTCGGCCTCTTCACGCGCGGCGAACTCAAGCGGGCGCTCGGCGTCGAAGCTGACACCGCGGTGCAGGATTTCCGCTGGGCGCTCAGGCGCGCCAGGCGGCTGGGCATGAGACCTCTGGAAGCCGAGTGTGGGCGGGCGCTCGATGCCGCCGGATAGGCTGGTCCCCAACCTTAAGGGAGCCTTCGGCCAGCTCGGGCGGATCGGCGAGGAAATTCTCGAAACCGGCGTGGGCGCTATCCGCTACCGCGAGACGAGCGGCCGTAGTCCGAGATCAGTGGTCTTTGTCGCCCGTCATCACGATGTCGTCCAGGTGCTGACAGACGAGGAGACGTTTTCCGTTTGCCACTATGACACCCTATATTCGGCGATCGCGCCGGAGGTTGGCGGCCATCGCGCCTGCTTCCTGATGCGGGTTCCGGGCGCCGAACGCACCGAGCGCAAAGCCATCCTCGACGCCGCCAAGGCGGCCACGCCCTGGTGGGACGTCGATCCGAGAGACCGGCGGAGAACCGCCCGCGCCTGCGTCGCCACTCTTCTCGCCGCCTTCGCGGCGCGCAAAAGGCATCGTTTCGACCTGATCGGCGAGTTCGGCTTCTTCGCCCCCTACCTGATCGCTAACCGAATCTTTGGCCTGCCAGGGCCTCGCCAATTCCGCATCCTGCCGCGGCTAATTTGCCTGGCCAACAGCCTGCCGTTGGGTAGAACCTTTGGGCGCGACGACGGCCCCGCCCTCACCCAGCTCGTCTGGTCGGAGTTGGTCCTTGGCCAGTTGTTCGTCAATTTCGAGGACCGTAATCCGGTCCTTCGCTGGCTGGCGCGGCGCGGCCTGGCGGCGCTGCGCAGGCATATCAAAGTCCGCGTCGCAAGTCCGCTGCCATTCCCCCCAGGCGAGCCGACGTTGCTCTCGGCCCTGCTCTCGCCCGAGGTCAGCTCGCGCTTCGAGCGGCGATGCGTCACCCCGTACGGCGAGCACGTCGTCTCGCTGATGATCGAGCTGGTGGGCACCGCCATGGTGGTTCCCGGCCAGGCGTTTACCGCGGTCGTGAACCGCTGGCTGGAAGCGGGAGTCGGCTTCGGCGACCTCAAACTGATGGCCGACACGGATGTCGACGACTTTGTCGACGAGCAGCTGCGCCTGGCGCCGCCCGCCGATCATCTGCTGCGCAACGCCCTCCACGATACGGAGCTTGGCGGCCTCACTGTCAAACAGGATGAATATGTCTGCGCCCTTGTGGGCGCCGCCGGGAAGGACGTTTGCGACGCCAATCGGCTGGTCTGCGGCCGCCCGCAAGAAGACTACGTCCACTTCGGCCCCAACGCCGGCCCGCACCACTGTTTCGGGCGCCCGATCGCCCATGCCATGCTGGCGGAGATGTTCATTGGCCTGCGAGGTCTTCCCAACCTGACGGCGCAGCAGGGCGCCATTACCGACCTTGGTCACCAGGGCATCATCCCCGGCCGACTGAAGGTAAGCTTCTGATGGCGGCCCCACCGTTCCTGATCCGCGTGCCGGTCAAGCACAATCGGGACCTCCAGGGGGTCGCGGTGGCCCAGATCAACGCCATGCTCGAAGGCCTCGGCAACCCGGCGAGCGAGCCGGTACGGGAAGCCCTGGAGGCCACCGGCGTCATCCACTTCCTGAGCCTGAGCGTGGTCTGGAACAGGAACGATGACGACCCGCCGATGCTCGTGGCGCATGTCGCCGGCGACGGCAGGCCTGGCGAGATAATCCGGAGGTTGGTCGATCACGCCGGGTCCTTGTTGCTGCCGATATTCCAGGCGGCGGCGTCCGGCATTGACAGC
>DATBOH010000227.1:0-3135 GCA_036553915.1 Caulobacteraceae bacterium
AGCACCAGGGAGGCCGGGGTCTCGGCCGCCAGTCGGCGCACACGGCTCGCCGCGGGATGCAGGCGCAGTTGCAGAGCCTCGAACGAGAACCCCTCCGGCGTGGCGATCAGCAATTCGCCGTCGACCACGAAGCAGGCTTGCGGCAGTGCGGCGAGGCTTGCGCTTACCTCCGGGAAATAGCGGGTGAGATCGCCGCCGGACTTGGCCTGCAGCCGCACGTCGGCGCCGTTGCGAAAGGCCAGGCAGCGGAACCCGTCCCACTTCGGTTCGAACCACCAGCCGGGGCCTGCGGGAAGCGCGGTGTCCCGACGCGCCTCCATCGCCGCCTTCACCACAATCGCCGGGCAAGCGGCAGCGCTCGCCGGGCGAGCGCTCACGGAACAGTCACGGCGAGACGCCGCGCGGGTTCGGATTCGCGCGACGCCTGGCCTGCAAGGGGAGCTTCCCGTCTAGCGACGGCGATCCCAGCCTTCCCGCGAGGCTTCGGAGTGCCCGCGAGGGTCCCCGAACCAGCCGCCATGGCCACGTCCCCGATCGTCGTCGCGGCCTCGACTATGGCGCCGATCGTCGTCATCGCGGCTGCTGTAACGGCCGGAGGAATCGCGCCGTTCCTCCCAGCCCCGTTCCGAAGCCCGGGAGTGGCCTTCCGGGTCGCCGAACCAGCCGCCGTGACCGCGTCCCCGATCGTCATCGTCGCGGCTTCCGCGGGAGGTGAAGCGGCCCTCATCGTCGCGGCTGCGATATCCACGGCCCTCGTCGTCGCGGCTGCGATATCCGCGACCGCCGTCGTCATCGGTGAAGCGGCCTCGTTCGTCACGTTCGCTATAGTGTCTCGGCATAGAGCTCTCCTTTGTTGGGTTGGACAGGGAAACGAACCGCGGATCGGGCAGATTGTCTTTCCGCGCTTCCAGGGCCTGCTTTTTCTCGAGCAGGCGGCGAGCCAGTTCCGGCGTATCGGCGCCATTGGCCGCGGCCCTGGCGAGAATGCCGCTGGCCGGCCTTTCTTCCTCGGCGATATGGTGCTTGACCTCTTCGCCGAGCACCTTGACCTTGGCGTCCCGGTAGGGATCGTCGCCGCCGCGCATCAGATCGAGGATCAGCAGCTTGGTGGCGTCGTGCTCGACCTGCGCCTCATCGAGTTCGCTCTGGTCGGTCGCCGCCTTGCGGCAGGCCGGGTAGAAAACCCGCTCCTCGATCAGGGTGTGAACGATAAGCTCATCGCAAATCTGCTCGAGAAGCTGCGGCTTCTGCGTCTCCTCCGCGGTCTCGTATTCGGCGAACAGACCTTCCACCCGGCGATGGTCGGCCTTGAGCAGCTCAGCCGCGGTCTTTGGCTGCTGCTGCTGGCCGCCGGCTTGGCTGGAGGCCATGGCCGAGGACGGGCTGGATTCCGATCTGGCGGGAAGCTTGCCGCCGCCGGCGGCCGTGGCTTTGTTGTCGTCGGGCATGTCGTCTCCCCATGGATGGCCGCCGACCGGTCGGCGCGCCGGAACATGGGTCTAAAATGGTCCGGTTGGGGGTCGGTTTCAGGCTTTGCTTTGAATAGTTAGCTCTGCAGCAATCACGTATGCTTTATTGGCTTGACCATTGGCGGGCTGAAATCAGTCTTCGAACAGTCGCGTTTAATATAACCTGAGCTTTGGTGGATCGAGCCCCACCGATCGGGACGCCTCCGCGCTCCAAAGGATCAGGGAGCTTTCGACCGGGGCCGAACGTTGGCCGGCCATGCCCACGGCTGCGAACCGCGACCTGGAGAACTTCGAGAACCCGGCGCTGGAATGGCGGCGGCTGTTCGCCGAATTCTGGGGAACGGCGCTGACGGTCGGGGTCACGCTCGGCGGTCTGATGACCCTGGCGCTCACGCACGGCCAGATTACCTACGCGATGGCCAAGCTGGCCTCAGGCCTCGCGGTCACGGCGGTCATCTATGCCCTCGGCGCGGTCAGCGGCGCGCATCTGAACCCGGCCGTCACCCTGGCCTTCGCGGCCCGCGGACACTTTCCATGGAAGCGGGCTCCGGGATACGTCATCGCCCAGGTGCTGGGCTCCGTGGCCGCGGCGGCGGTTCTCGCCCAGCTCCTCGGATCCGCCGGGGATATTGGGGCGAGCACGCCCAAGGTGGTTTCGCCGGTCGTCGCCCTGGCGCTGGAGATCTTCCTCAGCGCCGGATTGATCAACATCATCCTGGGGACCGCGTCGGGGGCGCGCAACGTCGGTCCCAACGGAGCCCTGGCGATCGGCTTCTATGTCGCCCTGGCCGGGATCTGGGCCGGCCCCCTGGAAGGGGCGTCGATGAATCCGGTCCGCTCCCTGGCCCCGGACCTCGTCCGCGGCGATTTGTCCACCACCTGGATCTATGTCGTCGGGCCGGTCATCGGAGCGCTGATCGCCGTCGTCTTCGAGGCCATCCTCAAAGGGCCGCCCAGCGCCCACGGCGACCGCGCCGCCCAGGGCGAGGCGACCTAGAGGGCGGCCATTCCGAACGGTCCTGGCTTGCCTCCGGACACATTCTCGCCCATTCCGGCGGTCATTGCCGCCCAGCGAGGGATGCGCCTTGGAAACCACCGCATGAGAAAGCCCGGCCGGGCTTGGGCCGTTCTGGCCCTGGCCGCCATCGCCGTATCGGTCACGCCGCTCGCCGTAGCGCGGCCGAGACGGGCCCCGGAAGTCGAGGCCCCGCCAGCGCCGCCGCCGCCGCCCGGCCCTGTCTCCCTGCCCGTCCGCACCCTCGCCGACGCCGCCGCCTTCCAGGCCTGGCTGGAGCGCACCGCGACCATCTCGCCGGCCTTCGCCGATGCGACCTCCGTCGCCCACGCGCTCAAGGACTCCAGCGCCTTCGAGCCGCACGCCCTGATCCGCGGCGCGGTCGCCTATGGGGCGGTCGCGGCGCTCCAGGACCCGGGGTTCGTGGCCGCCGTGCGCGAGGCCGGCAATTCGCCAGACAATCGCCGGCTGATGATCGGCTATCTGATCGCCGACGCCCGCTATGCGCTGCTGTTCCGCGGCGCCGATCGCGCCGCCGGCCTCGCCCAGCAGGCCATTGGCCAGGCCGGCCTCAAGCTGGTGACCGATGGCCGGCTGGTGCGCCAGGCGTCCTACGACATGCAGCACCAGCCCTGGTCCAAGACCGAGGTG
>DATBOH010000260.1:0-7368 GCA_036553915.1 Caulobacteraceae bacterium
CCGCCCTACGCCGGCAATCGCCACAACCTCGGTTTCATGGCCATCGACGCCCTGGCCGAGCGCTGGGGCTTCGCCCGGGCGCGCAGCCGCTTTTCAAGCCAGGCGCGCGAGGGCGAGATCGGGGCCCACCGGGTGCTGCTCGTCAAGCCGCAGACCTTCTACAATGAAAGTGGGCGGGCGGTGGCCGAGGCGCTCGGCTTCTTTAAGCTGAAGGCCGGCGATCTGGTGGTCTTCTATGACGAGATCGACCTCGCCCCCGGCCGCTTTCGGATGAAGACCGGCGGCGGCGCGGCCGGCAACAACGGTATCCGCTCGATCGCCGCCCGGCTCGGGCCGGATTTCCGCCGCGCGCGCCTCGGAACCGGGCATCCGGGCGACAAGGATCTGGTCCTTGGCCATGTGCTCAGCGATTTCTCCAAGGCCGAGCGGGGCTGGGTGAAGCCGCTGCTGGAGGCGGTGGCCGAGGCCGCGCCGCTGCTCGTCGCCGGCGAGGACGAACGCTATCAAGCCGAGGTCATGCGCCTGGCGCCGGCCGAAAAGCTCGACCCGCGCGTCGGCCCCCGCGCGGAGCAGGGCTGATGATTCTGCCCGGCATCGGCGTCTGGGTGCTGCTGTCGATCGCCTGCTGCATCCATGTCGTGCGCACCAACCAGGCGATGTTCTGGCTGTGGATTGTCCTGGCCATTCCCTGGCTCGGAGCCCTGGCCTACATCGTCATCGTGGTCCTGCCCTCGCTCGGCCAGGGACCGGCCCTGCGCCGCCTGTCGTCCAGCGCCCGGGACGCCCTCGACCCGACCCGCGAACACCGCGAGGCCAAGGCCGCCTGCGAGGCCACGCCGACGGTGCACAATCGCATGCGCCTGGCCAAGGCCGCCGCGGCGCTCGGCCGCCACGCCGAGGCCGAACAGCTCTACGCCGAGGCCAGCCAAGGCATCCACGCCGAGGATCCGGCGCTCCTGCTCGGCCGCGCCCAGGCGCTCCTGGAGCTGGCCCGCCCGGCCGAGGCCCTCGCCCTGCTGGCGCGCATCGACGCCATTGGTGAACGCGGTAACGGGCCGGCCGTGGTGCTGGCCCGGGCCCGGGCGCTGGAGGGCCTCAGCCGCACCGACGAAGCCGCCGCCGACTATGTCTGGGCCGCCGAACGGATGCCCGGCCTTGAAGCCATCGCCCGCCAGGCCGCCTTCCTGGCTCGCCAGGGCAGAGAGGCCGAGGCGCGTGAGATGCTGGCCGAGATCGACCGCCGCGTCGCCGGCGCCAATCCGCAGTTCCGTCGCGAAGGCCGCGCCTGGCGCGATCTGGCCGCCGAAGCCCTCTCACGGCCGGCTAGAGATTCCTGACCCGCCTTGCCGATAGGCAAAGCCCTCCGGGCGCGCCATAAGGCCGACGCGCCAGATCGGCGTTGCGGAGGGCCAATGCCGGGCTGGACAATCGGGGTCATCGGGGGGTCGGGAGTCTATGACCTCGAAGGCCTCGAAGAACGGCGTTGGGTCGAGGTCGAAAGCCCGTTCGGCGCGCCTTCCGACGCCATCCTCACCGGCCGGCTTGGCCACGCGAAGTTGGCGTTTCTGCCGCGCCATGGCCGCGGCCACCCGCTGCCGCCGCGCGCGGTCAATGCCCGCGCCAATATCGACGCTCTCAAGCGGCTTGGCTGCACCGACGTCATTTCCCTCTCGGCGGTAGGCTCCCTGCGCGAGGCGCTGGAGCCTGGGACCTTCGTGGTCGTCGATCAATTCATCGACCGAACCCACGGCCGCGATCACAGCTTCTTTGGCCCGGGGCTCGTCGCGCATGTCTCCATGGCCGAGCCGGTCTGCCCGCGGCTTTCAAGCCTGGCGGCGGCGGCCGGGCGGGCGGCCGGGGCGCGCATCGTCGAGGGGGGTTGCTACCTGGCCATGGAGGGGCCGCAGTTCTCGACCCGGGCCGAGAGCGCGCTCTATCGGACCTGGGGCTGCGATGTCATCGGCATGACCAACATGCCGGAAGCCAAGCTGGCGCGCGAGGCCGAGCTGCCCTACGCCAGCATCGCCATGGTCACCGACTATGACTGCTGGAGCGACACGCACGTCGAGGTCGAGCACATCCTCGCGGTTCTGGCCGCCAACGCCGGCATGGCCCGCGCGCTGGTGAGCCGCCTTGCCTTGGGACTGCCGGCGAAGCGTTCGGCCTCGCCCATCGACACCGCCCTCGACGGGGCCTTGATCACCGCCCCGGAGGCCCGCGACCCAGCCATGGCGGCCCAGCTTTCAGCCATAGCCGGGAGGGTGCTGAAGCGCCCATGAACCTCGCCGACCACATCCGCACCATCCCGGACTATCCGAAGCCCGGGATCCTGTTCCGCGATATCACCACCCTGCTCGCTGACGCCCACGCCTTCGCCCACGCGGTCGAGGCCCTGGCCGCGCCGCTGGCCGGGGCTGGCGTCGCCAAGGTCGCCGCCATCGAGGCGCGCGGGTTCATCCTCGGCGGGGCCATCGCCCATCGCCTCGCCGCCGGCTTCGTGCCGCTGCGCAAAAAGGGCAAGCTGCCGCATCGGACCCGCTTCGTCGAATACGCGCTCGAATACGGGACCGACGCCATGGAGATGCACATGGATGCGATCCTGGCCGGCGAGCGGGTGCTGTTGATCGACGATCTGGTGGCCACCGGCGGCACCGCCCTGGCGGCGGTGCGGTTGCTGGCCGAGGCCGGGGCCGAGCTGGTCGGGGTCGGGGCCCTGGTCGATCTTCCGGATCTCGGCGGCGCCGCCAAACTCCGCGCGCTGGGCATTCCGGTCACCGCGCTGGTGGAATTTCCGGGGCACTGAGCGACGAGGCGGCGTAGCGATTTCTCTTTTCCGCGCCGGCGATCGCCCCCATCTTGAAGAGACGATGCGCTATGTCTCCTCCTGGCGATTGTTCCGACGCATGCAGTACACGCTGCTGGCGGTGGCCGCCCTCACCTACCTCGGGGCGGCCCTGGAGGCGTGGACGGTCCCGAGCGCCTCCCAGACTCTGAAGCTCGCCCGCACGGCGCTGTTTCCCGGCTGTTTCCTGGTCCTCTCCCTGGCCGCGGTCCTCAGCGTGCCGACCCTCAGCCGGGCCCTGACCCGGCATCTCTGGACCAGCTATCGCACCGGCTTCGGCCAGAGCGTCATTTCCGTCCTGGCCGGGGTCGGGGTGCTGTTGGCCCTGGCCGGCCTGATCTTCTGGCAGATCGCCGGCGTCGCCCACGGTGGCCGCTATCCGGCCGGGGCCTTTTCCGGCTACGCCGCCGGCATCGGCATGTTGATCGCCCAGGCCCTGCTGCTGCGCCGGATCGAGACCGATCCCGGTCTTGGGCCGCAGATCGAGGAACGCTGAACCCGCGGCGCCTCAGAAACCGCCGGCGAAGAAGTCGATCTTGCCCAGCGGCACGCCATGCTGGCGCAGGATCGCATACAGCATCGAGACGTGGAAATAGAGGTTGGGGGCGGCGAAGGCTTCGATCCACTTGCCGCCCGACATCGTCGGGCTCATGCCGTTGCCGATGGTGAAGGTCATCTCGGCCTCGTCGGCCTTGGCGAGCCCCTCACGGTCGAAATTCGCCAGCCAGGCGCGGGCTTCGGCCACCTGGGCCTTGAAGGCGGCGAGATCGAGATCGACGCCGACATCGGCCGGCGCTTCCAGACCGGCGACCCGGGCTGGCCACTGGCGCGTAAAGTTGCACGCCACCATCACCTGGAAACGGGCCGGCTGCATGTCCTCGACGAGCCGCCAGTCGAGGATCTGGTCGGGATTGTCGCCGACATGGGCGGCGCCCTTGTCGAGCAGGTGGCCGGTCACCGCCAGCAGGCGGTCGAAGACGCCGATGTAGGACGTAAGATCGGTGGCCATCGTGCTCCTCAAGCGCCGCGCGGTCGGTTGGAGCGGTGGGCGTAGCGGATGCGTAAGGCCAGCACCAGAGCCGCCATTCCCAGGCAGACGAGATTGGCGGCGATCAGCGGCCAACGCCCGATCATCACCCCATAGGCGACCCAGAGGCCAAAGCCGGCGACGGTGATCAGGTACATTTTCAAGGAAACGGCGGCCGCGTCCTTTTCGCGCCAGATCTTGACGATCTGCGGGGCGAAGCTGGTCATCGAACAGAGCGCCGCCGCCGCGCCGATGAGATCGGGGGCCGTCAAAGCCACGGCCAGCGCCCGCATCGGAGGCCGCGCTTGGTCGCGACCGCCGCGCCAGCTACATCACCATCGCACAGGCGAGGGGAGGCGACATGGCGATCGAAGACAAGGTCCTCACCCGTCTGGCGGCCGAGCCGCGCGAGGCCATCGCGCCGCGCATCCGCGACGGCGATCTGCTGCTGTGCTCGGGCAACGATCCCTTCTCCCGTTTGATCGGCGCGGCGACGAAAAGTCCCTGGACCCACGTGGCCTTCGCCTGGCGCTGGCCAGACATTGGCCGGATCATGGTCTTTGAAGCGGTTCAGCAGCTCGGGGTGCGGACGGTGCCGCTGCAGACCTTTCTCAGCCAGAGCAGCACCGGCAAAAAGCCCTATCCCGGAAAGATCGTTCTGGCGCGTCATCAGGAATTCGCCGACGCCGCCGGAAAGCCGGGAAGCGCGGCCGCCAAGCGCCTGGGCGACGCCGCGGTCGATCGTCTGGGCGACCGCTTCAGCGGCGTGGAGGTCGCCAAGATCGGGGCTCGGATTTCCATCGGCCGGTGGGCGCGCAAGATGCCCAGGTCGCTCGGTCCGCGCGACGAGTACATCTGCTCCGAATATGTGGCCAAGTGCTTCGCGGCCGCCGGCGTCACCATCGCCTGGGATGGGCTGGGCTTCATCGCCCCGTGTGACTTCGCGCGCGATCCCAACGTCAAGGCGCTGGCGCGCTTCCGCACTAAGTGAAGGCGCAAAAAAATGGCCGCCGGCGGAACCGGCGGCCTGCGGGTCTCTGCAACCGCGCGAGATAGGTTCAGGCCCTAAACGGCCCGGCCGCGCACGATCATGTGATAGATAATCAACACGACGATCGCGCCCACGACCGCCACCAGCAGGCTGTAGAGATTGAGCCCGGTGACGCCTGAGTGGCCGAAAAAATTGAAGATGAAGCCGCCGACCAACGCCCCGACGACGCCCAGGACGATGTCCATGACCAGTCCTTCGCCGGTGCGGTTGACGATCTTGCTGCCGATGAACCCGGCGATCAGGCCGAGGATGATCCAGGCGATGATACCCATGTTAGCCTCCGAGAGCGGCGCGACACGCGGCGCAGATGGCCCTCAAATGCGGCGCGGCGGCGCAAGGTTCCGCTTCCGTGGAGCCCTCCCTCCCCATTTCGGGGAGGGTCCGGCGAAGCCGGGGGTGGGGTCTGCCGCTCCCGCACAAGGTCTGAGGAGGGCGCCGGGCTCGCACCTTCGATGCCGGCGAATGGGAACCAACCTTGGCTTCGCGCAATATACTGAAGGTTGAAACATCAGCGAGGCCCCATGGCCACGGTCGAAATCGACGATTTCCAGCAACAACTCATCGCCCAGATTCCGGTGATGCGGGCGTTCGCGCGCACCTTGAGCGATTCCACCTATCTCGCCGAGGACCTGGCGCAGGACGGCCTGGTGCGGGCCTTGACCTGCCGGCATCAGTTCACCCCGGGCACCAATCTGCGCGCCTGGCTGCTGACCATCATTCGCAATCTCTTCTATTCCAGCAAGCGCCGCTCGTGGCGCTCGACGTCGCTGGAGCCGGAGGTAGCCGAACAGACCATCGTCGCCGACGAAGACGCCAGCGCCAGCGTTGAACTCGACGAGCTGCGCCGGGCCATGACCCTGCTGCCCGACGAGCAGCGCGAGGCGCTGATCCTCGTGGGCGCCGCCGGCCTTTCCTATGAGGAAGCCGCGGAGATCTGCGCCGCCCCGGTCGGCACGATCAAGAGCCGCGTCAGCCGGGCCCGCGACCGCCTGGCGCTGATCTACGCCGAGGGCGGCATTCCCCATGACGACGCCATCGGCGGCATGGCCGCCATGCTGGCCCAGATCGACAGCCTGTGCGGGCGGAAACGCGCCTGAGACGCTGCGGCTAGACACGGGAATACCGGCTGGCTAGGACCGCCCATGCGCGTCTGGCTGGCCGTTTTCCTCGCCCTTTCGGTCCCGGCGGTCGCCGCCCCCGCGCCCGACCCCAAGGCGATCATCGGCGCCTGGGCGCAGGTGGTTTCCGACCATGGGGTCGACCAGGCCCGGGCCGTCGAGATCGGCGGCGTCCGCCAGTGGATCACCATTCGCGGCCGCGACGCGCGCAACCCGATCCTGCTGGTTCTGCATGGCGGACCCGCGGCCCCGGACATTCCGGCCCGCTGGGCCTTCGAAGGCCCGTGGACCGACTATTTCACCGTCGTCGAATGGGATCAGCGCGGCGGCGGCAAGACCTTCGCCCTTGACGGACCGGGGGCGCCGGCGGCCACCAGGGACCGCCTCGTCGCCGACACCGAACAGCTGATCGCCTGGCTGAGGTCCACCTATGGGCGCCGCAAGATCTTCGTCGTCGGCCATTCCTGGGGCTCGGTGCTCGGCCTGGAGATGGCCCGCCGGCATCCCGATTGGCTGTACGCCTATATCGGCGTCGGCCAGATCATCTCGATGCGCGCCGGCGAACGGATCGGCTATGCCTGGACCCTCGCCCAGGCCCGCAAGGCGGGCGACGCCCGGGCCATCGCGGATCTTGAGGCCATCGCCCCCTATCCCGAGCCGGACGGGACGCTGCCGCTCGACAAGATCGATATCGAGCGCCGGTGGTCGGTGCATTACGGGGGCCTGACCCACAACCGCGACAGCTACGCCTGGTGGGAGAACCTGGAGCGTCTGTCGCCGGACTATTCGGAGGCCGACTTCAAGGCCATCGACGCCGGCAGCGCCCAGACCCTGCCGGCGCTCCTGCCGGCCATGGCGGCGACCGATTTCACCTCCGTGACGCGGCTGCGATGCCCGATCCTGATGTTCGCCGGCCGGTACGACTACACCACCCCATCGGCGCCGGTGCAGGCCTGGTTCGATCGCCTGCGCGCCCCCTCCAAGCGCTTCGTCTGGTTCGAGAACTCGGCCCACATGATCTACGGCGAGGAGCCCGGCAAGTTCCTGGTCAGCCTGGTCCGCTACGCCCGGCCCCTGGCCACCGATGCGCCCGCGCCTTGACAAGCGCCGGCCGCGCCGCTCCTGTTCGCCGCCTCACGCCATTCAAGGGATGCACCGCCGATGTTTTCGCATGTGATGATCGGGACCAATGACCTGGGCCGCGCCAAGAGGTTTTACGACGCCGTGCTGGGCGCCATCGGGGTCGGGCCGGGGACCGTCGATGGCCACCGCATGTTCTACATGAGCCCGGGCGGGGCCTTCTGCGTCACCAAGCCGATCGACGGCCAGC
>DATBOH010000286.1:0-3715 GCA_036553915.1 Caulobacteraceae bacterium
TTGCGGATGTGGAAAAGCTGCGCGGCTCGATCGCCATTGCCCACACCCTGGCCGAACGCGGCGCCAATCGGCTGTGGAAGACCCTCCACGACGAGCCGTTCGTCAACGCCCTCGGCGCGGTGACCGGCAACCAGGCCATGCAGATGGCCCGGGCCGGATTGCAGGCGATCTATCTCTCAGGCTGGCAGGTGGCGGCCGACGCCAATACCGCCGGAGCCATGTACCCCGATCAGAGCCTCTATCCGGCCAACGCCGCGCCGGAGCTGTGCCGCCGCATCAATCGCACCCTGCAGCGCGCCGACCAGATCGAGCATGGCGAGGGGGGAGCGACGCGGGACTGGTTCCTGCCAATCGTCGCCGACGCCGAGGCCGGATTCGGCGGTCCGCTCAACAGCTTCGAGATCATGAAGGCCTTCATCGAGGCGGGCGCTGCTGGCGTCCACTTCGAAGACCAGCTCGCCTCGGAAAAGAAGTGTGGCCACATGGGCGGCAAGGTGCTGATCCCGACGGCGGCGCATGTGCGCAATCTGACCGCGGCGCGCCTGGCCGCCGACGTCTGTGGCGTCCCGACCCTGGTTTTCGCGCGCACCGACGCCGAGTCGGCCAAGCTGATCACCTCCGATGTCGATGAGCGCGACCGGCCCTTCATCGTGCCCGACAGCCGCACGCCGGAGGGATTCTATCGCCTTAAGGACGGAACCGGCCTCGACCATTGCATCGCCCGCGGCCTCGCCTATGCGCCCTATGCCGACGCCCTGTGGTGGGAAACCTCGCACCCGAATCTCGAAGAGGCGCGCGCCTTCGCCGAGGCGATCAAGAAACAGCACCCGGATAAGCTCTTGGCCTACAACTGCTCGCCATCGTTCAACTGGGAAGCAAACCTCGACCGGGACACCATCGCCCGCTTCCAGCGCGAGCTTGGGGCCATGGGCTACAAGTTCCAGTTTGTCACCCTGGCCGGTTTCCACAGCCTCAACCACGGCATGTTCGAACTGGCGCGCGGCTACAAGGAGCGCGGCATGGCGGCCTATTCCGAATTGCAGCAGCGCGAGTTCGCCTCCGAGGCGGCGGGCTATTCGGCCACCCGCCACCAGCGCGAGGTCGGCACCGGTTACTTCGACCAGGTGGCGATGACGATATCCAGGGGCGCCTCGTCGACGACTGCCCTGGCGGAATCCACCGAGGCGGCGCAATTCGCCAAGGAAGCGGCCTGAGCCGATGGACGGTTCAACGGCCGGCGGGATCGAAATCGCTGGGCCGCTCGAGGGCCGGGCAAGCGAGGTTCTGACGGGCGAGGCCCTGGCGTTTGTCGCTGACCTGCATCGCCGCTTCGACGCACGGCGCCGCGAGCTCCTGACCGCCCGCAAGGCCCGACAGCGTCGTTTCGATGCTGGCGAGGGGCCGGATTTTCTGCCCGAGACCGCCGCGATCCGCGACACCGATTGGGTCATCGCGCCGCTGCCGCCCGACCTGCTCGACCGGCGCGTCGAGATTACCGGACCTGTCGACCGAAAGATGATCATCAACGCCCTCAATTCCGGGGCCAAGGTGTTCATGGCCGATTTCGAGGACGCCACTTCCCCGACCTGGCGCAACATCGTCGAGGGCCAGGTCAATCTGAAGGACCGATGGTCTGGACGGCTGGATTTCACCGACGCCGGCAACGGCAAGCGCTATGCGCTGCGCGAGGATCCGGCCGTGCTCATGGTCAGGCCGCGCGGGTGGCACCTCCCCGAGCGCCACCTGGTCATCGATGGGCGGGAGGCCTCCGGCTCCCTGGTCGATTTTGGGCTCTACCTGTTTCACAACGCCCACGCGCAACTGGCCCACGGAACGGGCCCCTATTTTTACCTGCCGAAGCTGGAATCTCACCTTGAGGCGCGGCTATGGAACGATGTCTTCGTTCACGCCCAACAAAGCCTCGGAATCCCGAACCGGACCATCAAGGCGACGGTGCTGATCGAGACCCTGCCGGCGGCCTTCGAGATGGACGAAATCCTCTTTGAGCTGCGCGACCACATGGCCGGGCTCAATTGCGGCCGCTGGGACTATATCTTCTCCTATATCAAGCGCCTCGCGCGTCACCGCGACGCCCTCACCCCCGATCGCGCCGTCATGGGCATGGGCTCGGCCTTCCTGCGCGCCTATTCGCTGCGACTGATCGAGACCTGCCATCGACGCGGCGCCTTCGCCATGGGCGGCATGGCGGCGCAGATACCGGTCAAGGGCGACGCGTCGGCCAATCAGGCCGCCTTCGCCAAGGTGCGCGCCGACAAGGAGCGCGAGGCCGGCGACGGTCACGACGGTACCTGGGTCGCCCACCCCGATCTGGTTCCCCTCGCCAGGGAAGTCTTCGACCGCCTGATGCCCGGGCCCAATCAGCTCCATCGCCGGCGAAGTGGCGATGACATCGATCGCGACGCGATGCTTCGAGTTCATGAAGGGACGCAGAGCGAGCCCGGTTTGCGCGAGAACATTCGTGTCGGGGTTCAATACATCGAGGCCTGGCTGCGGGGCCGCGGCGCGGTTCCGCTCTATAACCTGATGGAAGACGCCGCGACCGCCGAGATCAGCCGGGCTCAGATCTGGCAGTGGCTGGCCATGGGGGCGACGTTGGATGACGGACGTCTCGTCACCCGGCCGCTTTTCGAGCGCCTTTTGGCCGAGGAAATGCAGGCGCTGGCGGCCGATCGCGCCGATTTCGCCACCGGTCGTTTCGCCGAGGCTGCCGGCCTGTTCGCCCGCATGAGCCTGGCTGAAGACTTCGAGGAGTTTCTCACCGCGCCAGCCTATGAGCTTCTCAAGGCCTGACCCTTCGGAACTCTGCTGCGCCATTGACGCTCCCGGCCGCGCGGATCAAAACGTCCGTTTGAAACTTCGCCCAACCAAGGATCCGCGATGAGCGCCATCAACGCCGTGACCGACTATGCCCGCGAAGACGATGTCGGCGTGATCACGCTCAATTCGCCGCCGGTCAACGCTCTGTCGGCGCCGGTGCGCGACGGCCTTGCCGAAGGCATGAAGGCGGCGTTGGCCGACCCGGCCGCCAAGGCGGTGGTCATCATCTGCGAGGGCCGAACCTTCATCGCCGGGGCCGACATCACCGAGTTTGGCGGCCAGATGAAAGGCGCCAGCCTGTTCGACGTCATCGGCGCGCTGGAGGGCTCCTCCAAGCCAGTGGTGGCGGCGATCCACGGCACGGCGCTGGGCGGCGGCCTGGAGGTCGCCCTGGCGTGCCACTATCGCGTCGCGGTTCCCTCGGCCCGTTGCGGCCTGCCAGAGGTCAATCTCGGCCTGTTGCCCGGAGCCGGGGGCACACAGCGACTGCCGCGCATTGTCGGGGCCGAAAAGGCTCTGTCGATGATGACCAGCGGCGCGCATGTTCCGGCCGCCCAGTGCCTGGCCATGGGACTCGTGGACGAACTCGTCACGGAAGGCCAACTTCGCGCCGGCGCCATCGCCTTCGCCCACAAGGCGGCGGCCGAGGGCTGGCCGCTGCGCAAGGTCCGCGACCGCGACGAAAAGATGCTCGAGGCGCGCAAGAAGCCGGAGATCTTCGCCGACTTCCGCAAGACCAACGCCCGCAAGTTCCGCGGCTTCCTGGCTCCGGAATACAACATCCGCTGCATTGAGGCGGCCGTGAACCTGCCGTTCGACGAGGGTCTGGCCCTCGAACGCAAGCTGTTTATGGAACTGATGACCGGGCCGCAGAGCG
>DATBOH010000018.1:0-5768 GCA_036553915.1 Caulobacteraceae bacterium
CGTCACCCCTGATCGAATTCCTTGGCGGCGGCCCGCGAGCGAACCCAGGATGCCGCCTGCGGCTTGAAATGGGCGTGGGCCGGAGGGGCGCCCCAGAGGTCGGGCGCTGGCGCGGCGGGCCGCCCCTCCTGGGCAAGGGTCACAAATCGTTCGAGCATCACGGCGAATAGCGCGGGGATGGCGATTCCATCGGTCCACACCGCATGGGCTATGCTGACACCATACGAAAGCCCCGTCGCCGGGAGGCCCAAACGGGTCAGTTCATCGCCGAAAAGGCCAAGGCCGACGATCACTGCGGTGAGGCAGGCGAGGGCGGCTGACACAGTGCGGCGGCGGACCAATCCCTCGGTCAATACCAACAGATAGACCACGGCCAAGGCGATTCGCACATCGCCGACGATGGTCGTGAACAGATGCTGGGAAGGCCCGGCGGGACGCTGCCAAGGCGCAGCGCCAAAGCTCAGCGCGATCAAGAGGCCGACGCCGACGGCGGCAACGCCGAACACGATGGCGGAAAGCCGCTCACCGCCAAACTTGGCCCCGAGCCAAAAACGCCAGGCCATGGTCCAGGCCCCGATGGCCAGCGGCCCTAGCAGGACGCCGTTGATGACGTGAAATGCCGGCGCCGTCTCGAACTGCGTCCAGGCGAACAGCGCCACATTGCCATGTTGCGCGGCGATCAGCAGCAACCCGCCCAAAAGCCAGGAATAGGCTTGATCGTGAGGCCTGGCGACGCCCAGGCTCGCCGCCATGCCGGCCAGGGCGAAGAGCGACATCGCCTCGAAGAGATCGCCCAGATGCGCCTCGATCAGCTGCAGCCATTGGCCGGACACCAGCCAGGCGATCGATTCCGCCCGTCCGAGCGTTGGAGCGCTCCCGAAAGCGTCCGGGAGGGCGTTCGGGGGCGTCCATACCCTCAAGGCCAACACCAGCATCCCGCGCTTCCGCGTTCGAGCCGATTTGCTGGACTTGGCGGTGGGCGCCGTGATCGGTAGCGACAGGAGGCGGGGTTGCGGACTATAGGCCTTGGGAGACTCCCCGTCGGGAAAGGCGCCTGCGCCGCCGACCAGCGTCCCATTGGCATAGAGCTGATAGGCGCCCTCGAACCGGGCCGGGCCAGCAATGGCCAGGGCCCCTTCGTCGGCCAAAGGCACATGCAGTCGATACCAGATTATTCCGGGGCCGGCCGGATCGCCTCGCGGATCGGCCGCGACCCCTGGCGCACTGGTCGCCCAGCCGCCGTCTTTGAACGACGCATCCGCATAGCGTGGATCATCACCGGCGCCGATTTTCCATGGCCCGGACAGAACGATAGCGGCGGCGCTGAGGCGCACCGCCTTTGGCCCTTTGGCGGGCTTGGTCTTGGCGCTCGCCAAACCACCGAGACTGGCCACGGCGAGGGCCAGCATGAAGATTTTCAATATGAAACGCATGGATCCGGAACGCGGGCGGGAGACCGTCCCCGACAACAGTCGGATGCAACCTAGACCTTGATCGCGCCGCTGGCAGCGCGGCCAGTTGCCGCAAGTCCTTATGCCTCAAGAAGTTGACGCGCCGAGGCGGCCAGGGCGCGCGTGCCGGAGTTGTCGGCGTTGGCCTCGGCATTTCCAATGCCGTCGAGGTTGCGCCTGAAGACCCCCTGACCGATGGCCGCCAGACGGAACAACGAAAAGGCGAGGTAGAAGTTAAAGTCGCCCACTCCCGGCCGATCGGTGCGGCGGCAATAGGAGCCGACGTAGGCGTCCCGATCGGGAATTCCACTCGCCGCCAAATCGATTCCCGAAAGGCAGCCCCAGCTTTCCGATTGCGAATGGTAGAGAATGCAGTTGTAGGCCAGATCGGCGAGCGGATGGCCGATGGTGGAAAGCTCCCAGTCGAGCACGGCCAAGACGCGCGGCTCGCTTGGGTGGAAGATGACATTTTCCGGGCGATAGTCGCCATGCGTCAAGCTCACGGAAGCATCGTCGGGGATGCGCATCGGCAGCGTTTCGATCAGCCGTTCCATGTCGGCGATGACCTCGGTCTCGGCGCCGCGATATTGGCGCGTCCAGCGGCCGATCTGGCGTTCGAAATAGTTTCCCGGCCTTCCATAGTCGCCCAGCCCCGCGGCCTCGACATCGACCTGATGCAGGCGCGCCAAGGTCGCATTGAGAGAATCGTACAAGGCGGCCCGGTCCTCTCGCGTCAGGCCCGGCATGCGGGCGTCGCGGAAAATCCGGCCTTCGACGAAGTCCATGACATAGAAGGCCTGGCCGATGACACTTTCGTCCGCGCAATAGAGACGCATGGTTGGGACGGGAAAATCGAGGGCGCCGAGGGCCTTCATCACCCGAAATTCGCGATCGATCTGGTGAGCGCTCGGCAGCAGCTGCCCGGAGGGCTTCTTGCGCAGAACCAGGCGGCGGTCACCGGCGGTGATCATAAAGGTCGGATTCGAGGCGCCGCGCGTGAATTGAGCGACTTGCAGTGTTCCGTCCAGCCGCCCCAGATTCGCCGCGAGCCACGCCCGCAGACGCTCGGCGTCGAAACGGTTGTTTGGGCGCACTTCCCCAAGGCTGGGCGTGGATGGGCTGACTTCGATCATGCGCCACCACAAAGCCTCGGCGGTAAGCCGCGATCAAGCTCCAGATGGCGATGACGGACTTATCGCCGATTCGCTCTAGGTGGGCGGCGTATCGGTTGGCGCGGGGGCCGGCGCCGGCTCAGCAGGCGAGACGGGCTGAATGGTGGGGAGCGACGGTGAAACGGCTGTGGGTGGGGCGGGAGGCCCGGGCGGTATCGATCCGTGCGGCAGGCGATTTAGGGCCACGCGCATATAGCCCTTCCAGGTTTCGGCAGGGGCGCTGCCGCCCGTCACACCGCGCATGGGCGAATTGTCGTCGCGGCCCATCCACACTACCGTCGTCAGATCGCCGGTAAAGCCGCAGAACCAGGCGTCGCGGAAGTCGCTGGTAGTTCCAGTCTTGCCGGCGATGTCATAGCCAGGGATGGCGGCCTTGGTCCCGGTGCCCGAGTGCACGACCGTGCGCAGCATCTGATTGAGCTCTGAGAGCGGCGGGTTGGCGATCGCCTGCGGCGTTGGTGTTGGCCCGCGCCGCCACAAGACGCGGCCGCCAGAACGGATTGTCTCAACGCCATAGGCGCTGACCCGGCGGCCGCCATTGCTGAAGGCGTCATAGGCTTCGGCCATCTCGAGCGGCGTCACCAGGCTGACGCCCAGAGCCATGGCCGGGTCGGTGCTGATCGGGGTGAGGATGCCAAGCCGACGGGCGGTGGCGGCGACGTTCGGGCGTCCGATCTCGTCGGCGAGCTGGGCGGCGACGGTGTTGATCGACTGGGCGAGAGCCGTCTGCAAGGTGACCGGGCCGAGGAATCCGGGTTCGAAGTCGCGCGGTGACCAGCCGTCAATGGTCACCGGCTGATCGACCGCCATGGTCAGCGGCGTGCGTCCGGCCTCAAGCGCCGTCAGATAGACGAAGGGCTTCCAGGACGAGCCAGCCTGGCGATGGGCGCTGGCGGCCCGATCATAGGCGCTGGCGCCATAGTCAAGGCCGCCGATGAAGGCGCGGACCCGCCCCGAACCATCGACTGACACCAGGGCCGCCTGGTTGACGCCAGCGTGAGCGAAACGATCCGCCACCGCGCTGACGCTCTCAGCGGCGGCGTCTTCGGCGGCCAGGTCAAGGGTCGTGTCGACCGTGACGTCAGCCCGTACCGGCCCCAGCGTCTTGCGCACCTGCGGATCGACCCAGTCGATGAAATATTGCGCCGGGGCTATGGAGGCATGCTTCCACACATGCAGCGGATGGGCGAGCGCCTTGGCGCGCTGGGCCGGCGTGATCACACCGGCCTGGACCATCGCATCCAGCACCAGGGCGGTGCGCTCAGCGGAGCGGGCCGGCTGGGTAATCGGATCATATTCGGTCGGTGACTTGGGTATCGCGGCGAGCGCCGCGGCTTCGCGCACACTGAGCAGGCGGGCCGGCTTGTTGAAGTAGCGCCAAGCGGCGGCCTCCAGGCCATAGGCGCCGGAACCCAGATAGATTCGGCTCAGATACAGACCGAGAATCTGTCTTTTCGAGTATCGCTGCTCCAACTCGGTGGCGAAGATGACTTCCTGGCCTTTGCGCTCGAGCGTCTGGTTGGAGGAGAGGAACAGGTTGCGGGCCAGCTGCTGAGTGATCGTCGAGCCGCCCTGAGCGGTGCGCCCGGAGGCTAGGTCCGCCACCAGGGCCCTGGCCATTCCCATCGGATCGACGGCCCCATGCTCGTAGAAGCGCCGATCCTCGATGGCCACGAAGGCGTCCGGCACATAGCGGGGCAGGCGCGCCACATCCACGGGCGGCCCGTAGCGCCCGCCGCGTGTGCCGATCACGGCGCCACCACGGTCCAGATAGGTGATCTGCGGCTCGCGGCGGATCGGCGGCAGGTCGGTGGCCAGTCCGGCGAGGCCGGCGGAAAGGGCGAGGGCGGCGATCACGGGCTAACGACTCCGAGGTTGGCGCGGCCGGCTTTAGGGCGCCAGTTTGTGTCGCCAGCGCGGCGCTGGGCCAACATAAATCGGGGTAATGTTTGGCGCCGTTGCGACGCCAGACCGTCAGGACTTCTTCTTGAAGGCGTCCTGATAGGCGAACAGGGCCGGCGCACCGCCGGTGTGCAGGAAGATCACGGTCTCGTCACTGCGCCAGCGCTTCTGCCGGATCAGGCCGATCAATCCGGCCATCGCCTTACCGGTGTAGACCGGATCGAGCAGCACGCCCTCGAGGCTGGCGGTCAAACGGACCGCTTCGACCATTGCCGGCGTCGGCAGCGAATAACCAGGGCCGACCCAGTCGTCCAGGCAGACGATGTCGCGATTTTTCGGCGCGATGATTTCCAGCAGGTCGGAACAGTCTCGAGTCAGCAGGCGCACCAACCCCTCCTGTTCGGCGCGCTCGCGCCTGACGCTGATCCCAGTCACCGGAATCTCGGCGCTGGCGGCCGCCAGGCCGGCCAGGAGGCCAGAGTGGGTGCCGCCGCTGCCGCTGGCGCAAACGATATGGTCGGCGGCGATGCCGATATCGAACATCTGGGCCATCAGTTCTTGCGCGCAAGCCGCATAGCCAAGCGCGCCGAGGGCGTTGGAGCCGCCGCCCGGGATCACATAGGCCCTGCGGCCGTGACCGGCGAGTTCATCGGCGATGGCTTGCATGGCGGCGGCGAGATCGGCGTCAGCCTCGACAACCTTGATAGCCTCGACGCCGAGCAGATCGAACAGAAAATTATTTCCGCCAGCCTTGGCATCGTAGCTCTTGGGTGTCCGCTCTTCGATCACAAGGCGGCATTTCAGTCCTTCGCGGACCGCCGCCGCGGCCGTCAAGCGGCAATGGTTCGACTGGACTGCGCCCGTCGTGATCAAGGTGTCGCAGCCCTTGGCCAAGGCGTCGGCGACCAGGAACTCAAGCTTGCGCGTCTTGTTGCCCCCGGCCGCCAGGCCGGTCTGATCGTCGCGCTTGATCCAGATCCGTGGGCCGCCCAGCTCGCGACTGAGCCGCTCAAGCGGTTCGAGGGGCGTCGGTCCCGCCGTGTAGCGACGTCGCGGATAGCGGGTCAGGTTCATGAGCGAGGCTCATTCATCGGCATATCCCCAGCCCAGACGCGCGGCCTCGATGGCCGCCAGCTTGTCGTTCAACGGCCCCCAGTCATCACGTTCGGCGATAGCCGCCCACAGGGCCTCAATCTCATCATAGAGCAGCTCTTGCGGCTCACCGCCCTGGAAATATGCGCCT
>DATBOH010000054.1:0-6864 GCA_036553915.1 Caulobacteraceae bacterium
ACATTGTCGAAATAGACGTCGATGCCATCGGGAGCCGCGCGCATCAGGGCGGCGGTGAGATCGGTTTCGGCGCGGTAGTCGATCACATGGTCGACGCCGAGGCTCTTGAGATATTCGGCTTTTTCGCGTCCGCCAGCCGAGCCGATCACCGTGTGTCCCTTGAGCTTGGCGATCTGACAGACAACCTGACCGACCGCGCCGGCGGCGGCTGAGACGAACACCACGTCGCCGTCTTTGAGGGCGGCCACCCTCAGGAGACCGGCATAGGCGGTCAGTCCCGGCATGCCGGCGACGCCCAGGAAGGCTTGGGGGGGCAGGCCGTGGGTGTCGAGCTTGCGCAGGCTGGCGGCCGGGGCGTTGAAGGCCTCGCGCCAACCCAGGAAATGGTCCACGAGATCGCCCGGCGCCAGGCTGGCGTCATTCGAGGCGGTCACTTCGCCAATTGCGCCGCCCTGCAAGGCTTCGCCGATCTGAAACGGCGGCACATAGCTGCGCATGTCGTTCATCCGGCCGCGCATGTACGGATCGACCGACATCCACAAATTGCGCACCTGGACTTCGCCGGGGCCGGGATCGGCGACCGTGACGCTGGACAATTCGAAGTTGGCGGCGGTCGGTTCGCCGACCGGACGGCTCTTCAGTCGGATTTCCCGCGATGTCGTCATTCATACGCTCCCATGGTCCAAGGCGTGACCGTAGCGCGCGGATCGAAGAAAGAGAAATCCACGCCGCGATGCGGTGGCGAAGGCCGCCCGGCCCTGATAGGCCGGACCAATGACTTCCAACCTGCGCGCTGGCGTGGTCGGGGCCGGCGTGTTTGGCGGCTATCACGCGAACAAATACGCCGAAATGGCCGGCACGACGCTGGTCGGCGTCTTCGATCCGCATCCCGAAAGGGCTCAGGCGATCGCCGCCAAGCATGACGCCAAGGCCTTCGCCGACCTCAATGAGATGTTCGCCGAAGTCGACATCGTCTCCATTGCCGCCCCGGCGGTGCGCCACGGCGGCTTGGCTTTGCAGGCTCTTCAAGCCGGCCGGCACGTCTATGTCGAGAAACCCCTGGCGGTGACGCTCAAGGACGGTGACGCCCTGGTTGCAGTCGCCGGCGCTGGCGGCCTTGTCTTGGCGTGCGGCTTCCTCGAGCGAGCGGCGTTTGCCGCCATGCGGCTGTTCGAGATTCCACGTCCGCCTTTGCGACTGGAGTGTGTGCGCCTCGGACCGCCGTCGCCGCGCAATCTCGATGTCTCCGTGGTCATGGACTTGATGATTCACGATCTCGATCTGGCTCTGCATCTGTGTCCCGCCGAGCCGGTCGCCGTGGAGGCCGACGGCGCCTGCCGGGTAAACGACCTTCTCGACGAGGTGAGGGCCGAGGTCGGTTTCGAGGACGGCTTCCAGGCCAGCTTCCACGCCTCGCGGGTTTCGCCGCGCCGCGAACGGCGGCTGACGCTCGTCTATCCGGAGGGCGAAGTGCGCCTCGACCTGCTCAACCACCGGTTCGAGAATTCGACCCCGTGGCCGCTCAACGCCGACTTCGAGGAAAGCCCGGCCAGCCGCGACCGCCTGGGCGCCAGCCTGGCGGCGTTTGTCGCCGCCGTGCGTGGCGAGGGCGCGCCGCTCGCCGATGGTCGTGATGGTGTCCTGGCCGTGGACCTCGCGCTTGCTGTCGAACAGGCGGCGTTAGAATAGGCCTCAAGGGAGGGCGCGGGCCCCGAAGAGCCACGGATGGGCCCAGGCGATGCCGGCCCAGAGGGCGACAGCCAGCGCCAGCCGCCAAAGGCGGATTTCGCCTAGGCTGAGCTTTTGACGACCGCCCAGGATGGCGGCGAATGGCACATTCGATGTCCGGGCCGCGAAACCCTCCCACTTGGGGCCAAGCACACGCTTGCGCTTGGCGTCGATGCTCATCGTTCCCAAGAGCGCAAGGACCAGCATCGTGCCGAACAGGACGAGCCCGGCCCGATCGCCATCGACCATCAGATGGCCGGCGGCCCAGATCGCCACGCCCCAGAGAAACGGATGGCGGGTGATCCTCAGCATGCCGCCGACCGCGTCGGGGCGATCGAGAACGTTTTGCTGGCGCACGCTGGTGGGATTGGGCGTTGTCAGTCCGGGAACAATGAGCAGAAAGGCGGCGAGCGTGGCGACGATCTGGACAAGGCGGGTGGCTTCAGTGACCGACCAATACCGTTCATCGCCGGCCGCGTGTCGGGCCCCGGCAAAGGACCAGATCAGCCAGATGAGGAGCACCACCGAAGCCAGTGAGAACAGGCCCATATAAGGGCCTTCGCCGAGGCGCCCGACCAAGGCGTCGCGGACCGCGGTTCCCGAGACGATCAGGTGAAGCAACAGGAAGGCCAGGGCGGCCGCCACCAGCATCGACATATTTCCAGGCCCTTTTCTGTTTCAGCCGTCCTTGAGCTCGGCCACCACCGGCACATGATCGGAGGGCTTGCTTCGGGCCCGCGTCTCGCGGTGAATGACGACGCTCGCCAACCGATCGGCCGCCCGTGGCGAAAGCAGCAAATGATCGATGCGGATGCCGTGATTCCGCTCCCACGCGCCGGCTTGATAGTCCCAGAAGGTGTATCCGCCGGCCTCGCCGTCGGCGCTCATATAGGCGTCGGTGAGTCCAAGCCATTTAAGGCGCCGGAAGGCGGCGCGGCTTTCGGGCTGGAACAGCGCGTCGGCGGCCCAGGCGGCCGGGTTGTCGGCATCTTCGGGCTCGGGAATGACGTTATAGTCGCCGGCCAGCACTAGCGACTCCTCAAGGCCGAGCAGGATCCGCGCATGCGCGGTAAGCCGTTCCAGCCAAGCCAGCTTGTAGTCGAATTTAGCGGTTCCAATGGGGTTGCCATTTGGCAGATAGAGGCTGGCCACCCGCACTGGCGCGGAGCAGGAGACAACGGCCTCGATGTAGCGCGCATGGTCGTCGCCATCATCTCCAGGCAGGCCCTTGCGGACATCCTCAAGCGGCCATTTCGAGAGAAGCGCGACGCCATTGTAGGCCTTCTGGCCGTGCACGGCGACGTTGTAGCCCAGCCGCTCGAACTCCGCGGTGGGGAACTTCTCATCGATGCACTTGATCTCTTGCAGGCAGGCGACATCAGGCGCGGTTTGCTCAAACCACGCCAGCACGGTCTCAAGACGGGCGTTGACGGAATTGACGTTCCAGGTGGCGATTTTCACCTGTCGGTGCCGTCAGAGGGAGAAACTGACGCCGCAGCCGCAGCTGGATCGGGCGTTCGGATTGCGAACCTTGAACTCCGCTCCCGCCAGTTCGTCGACAAAATCGATTTCGGATCCCTTGAGCAGAGCCAGGGAAACCACGTCGACGACCGCGCTGGCCCCGTCGCGCTCGACAGTGATATCGTCGGCCTCGGCCGCGCTCACCAGATCGAAACGGTACTGGAAGCCGGAACAGCCGCCGCCCTCCACCGCGACGCGCAGAAGCGTCGGGCGTCCCTCGCGCTGGGCGATGGCCTTGAGCCGGCCGGCTGCGGCGGCGGAAAGGGTCAATCCGGGATCGTTCATGACAAAGCTGACGTCGCCATTGGGCGTCTCTATATGAGGCCGCTTCGTTCGGTTCGCAAACGGGTCTCTCGATGAGCACATCATCCGCGACCAGGGTGAGTTGGGCCGAAAGCCCAGCGACAAGCCGCGGGCGCCGCCAAGACGAGCCGCCGAGCGCCACCCGCTCGCCCTTCGCCCGCGACCGCGATCGGGTGGTCCACAGTTCCGCCTTCCGGCGCCTGAAGGCGAAATCGCAGGTGTTCGTCGCTCATGAGGGCGACTATTTCCGCACGCGGCTCACCCACTCCCTTGAGGTAGCCCAGATCGCCCGCGCCCTGGCGACTACGCTGGGCCTGGAATCCGATCTCTCCGAGACCATCGCGCTCAGTCACGACCTCGGCCATCCCCCCTTCGGTCACGCCGGCGAGGATGAGTTGAAGCGGGCCATGGCCGACTTCGGCGGCTTCGACCACAATGTACAGACCTTCAGTGTGCTGACGAGACTGGAGCGCCGGTATCCCAGGTTCGACGGCCTCAACCTGACCTGGGAGACCCTCGAAGGCATCGTTAAGCACAACGGTCCGGTGACCGACCTCGCCGCACGACCAGCGTGGGTCGAGGTGGCGCGTTTCGATCAGGGCTATGGATTGGAGCTGGAGTCCTGGCCCTCGGCCGAGGCGCAGGCGGCCGCGATCGCCGACGACATCGCCTATAACAATCATGACGTCGACGATGGTCTTGACGCCGGTCTCTTCACTCTCGGCGAATTGCATGAAGTGCCGTTGATCGGGCCCATAATCGCCGAGGTCGGCGCCGCCTATCCGGGGCTGGAACCGCGCCTCACGCGGCTCGAAGCGGTGCGGCGCATGATCGGGGCGATGGTCGCCGATGTCCTGATCGAGACGCGGCGCCGGGCTTCGGCCGCCGGCGTCACCTCGGCAGCGGATGTGCGCGGGCTGGGGGCGCCCATCGTCGGCTTTTCCCCGACCATGACCGAGGACCTGGCCCGGCTGCGGCTGTTCCTGCACGAGCGCATGTACCGGCATTGGCGGGTCAACCGAAGCCGCAGCCAGGCCCGCCGACTGCTTGGCGAGATGTTCGACCTGTTCCTGGCCGAGACCGATGTGCTTCCGGCTGAATGGCAGGCGAGGTTGGCCGGTCTTGAGCGGGCCGGAAAAGCCCGGGTGATCTGCGACTACGTCGCCGGTATGACCGACCGGTTCGCCATCGAGGAGCATCGGCGGCTCTTCAGCCTCGAACCCTGGTCGTAAAGCTTGACCTGAGACAAAGCGTCGCGGCGGCGCCACTTCTGGCGGAATCACGCCCTGAGATACACTCGCATTAACGATTCGTTTGCGTGGCGGACCGAGAGTCCGCGCCTCTTCATTTGGAGCTCCCATGCCCAGTCCGCGCCAGGACCTGAATGCGCCTGAGCGGCCCTTGGCGTTCGATGCGCGTCAGGCGCCGCGACGCCGCTCGCCGGCGCCGGTCACATTGCTTTTGAGCCTGACGGTGTTGGGCGTGCTCGGCGGAGGCGTCTTTTATCTCTACCGTGGCGGCGTGCGCGCCCCAAGCGGGCCGCCGGCGCCGGTGGGGACGCCGATCCGCGACATTCGCGTCGCCGCTCCGCCACAGGCGGAGACGCCCGATCCGGCCGCTGGCCTGACTATCTACAAAAGTGACCCGAACGCATTGGCCGCGGCGCCCAAATTCGCGCCACCGCCCGAGGCTCCGGCGCCCTTGCCGCCAGCTCCGGCAGGGCCGCCGCCGCCCACCCAGGAGGTGATCATCGCCCCGTCGGCCGGTCCAATCGCCGCGCAACCCACCACTGCGGCGCGCCCATTGCCGGTGGTTGCGGCCAAGGTTGCCGTCAAGGCCAAGCCTGCGAAGACTGCCTCGATCGAGACGATCCTGGCTGACAGCACCGCGGCGCCCGCAAAGACCGCCAAGCCGGCGGCCGCCAAGTCGGCGGATCCAACCTATGCCGTCCAGATTGGCGCATTCTCTTCCCAGGCCCTGGCCGAGAAAAGTTGGTCCTCGGCTGCCGGGATCGCTCCGGGCGAGATGGCCGGCAAAGGCAGGCACGTCGCGCCGCTGACCCGCAACGGCGCCACCTTGTATCGGGTGGCGATCACCGGTTTCGGCAGCAAGGCGTCGGCCGAGGCCATGTGCGCCAAGCTGACGGCAGCCGGCAGAAGCTGCTTTGTGCGGTGACCTGACGGCCCCGAGAGCGATCATCTTCGGCTGCGCCGGTCCCGCGCTTAGCAAGACCGAGGCGGACTTCTTTCGCGAGGTCGATCCTTGGGGTTTCATCCTTTTCGGCCGCAATATTGTCGAGCCGGCGCAGGTTCTGCGCCTGACCGCCACTCTACGCGATGCGGTCGGCAGGGCGGACGCGCCGATCCTCATCGATCAGGAAGGCGGTCGCGTCGCCAGGCTTGGGCCGCCGCATTGGCCAAGCTATCCGCCCGCCGTGACCTATGGACTGGCTCGCCGGGCCGCCGGCGCCGATCTGGCCTGGCTGGCTGGCCGGTTGATCGCTCACGACCTGCGGGCGGTCGGAGTGAACGTCGACTGCGCCCCGGTCCTCGATGTGCCCACGAGCGGTGCTCACAAGATAGTCGGGGACCGGGCTTTCGCCGCCGAGCCGGAAGATGTGGCGCGGTTAGGTCGGCGTTTCGCCGAGGGCTTGATGGCGGGGTCCGTGTCGCCTGTGATCAAACATATACCCGGTCACGGCCGGGCGCGGGCCGACAGTCATCGCCGGCTCCCGTCCGTCGATGCCGGACTCGAAGATCTTGAATCGCGCGATTTCGCGCCGTTCAGGGCCTTGGCCGACATGCCGATGGCGATGACGGCGCATATCGCCTACCGGGCTATCGATCCGGGCCGGGCGGCAACGGTGTCAGCCAAGGTCGTAGGCGAGATCATCCGCGGCGCCATTGGCTTTGACGGCCTGCTGATGAGTGACGACCTGACCATGTCGGCGTTGGCCGGTCCGATGGCGGCCCGAGCCGAAGCCTGCCTGGCCGCCGGCTGCGAAATCGTCCTGCATTGCCACGCCGACCCTGAGGAGATGCGCGCGGTGGCCGAGGTGACACCCCGGCTTGTCGGCAAGGCGCAGGTGCGCGCCGCGGCGGCTCTGGCAAAGATAGCCGCGAGACCCGAATCATTCGACGCTGAGACGGCCCGGGCGCGCTTTTTCGCGGCCCTGGCGAGAAGCCGAGAACCATGAGCCTGGCGTTTCAGACCCCGCTGGACTTACAGAGCCGGCGCTCCCTCGACGACGACGAGGCGCTGATCGTCGATCTTGACGGTTATGAAGGACCGCTTGACGTCCTTCTTGTCTTG
>DATBOH010000065.1:0-15137 GCA_036553915.1 Caulobacteraceae bacterium
TGACCCCAAGCATGATTTTCTCAACTGGGCCCTGATCGATGCGGGCACGTTCGACTACGCCGCCGATGCCTGGGGCTATACCGTCGGCGCGGCGGGGGAATGGTACGTCGGCGACTGGACCTGGCGGCTCGGTGTCTTCGATCTATCGATCGTTCCGAACGCTGAAAAACTCGATCCGCATTTCAGTCAGTTCCAGGCCGTTGGCGAAATCGAACGCCGTTTCAAGCTCGCCGGTCACGATGGCGCCGCCAGGGTCACCGGCTTTCTCAGCCGCGGACGGATGGGAACCTTCGCCGACGCCATCGCCTTGGGCCAGGCCACCCACACGACGCCGGACACCGCGGCGGTGCGGCGCTACCGATCGCGGGGCGGCGTCAGTCTCAGCCTCCAGCAGGACCTGGGCCGCGGCTGGGGCCTGTTCGCCCGCGCCGGAACCTCCAGTGGCAGCGTCGAACCCTATGAATACGCGGACATCGATCGCACCGTGTCGGCCGGCGTGTCCCTCAAGGGCCAGGGCTGGGGACGCAAGGACGACACCGTGGCGCTGGCCGGGGTGGTCAACCAGATCTCGGCCATTCACCAGGCCTATTTGGCCGGCGGCGGCCTTGGCATTCTCATCGGCGATGGGCGCCTGCCGCACCCGGGGACGGAGAATATCCTCGAAGCCTACTACGATATCGCGATCACCAAGGCGGTGCATCTGAGCGTCGACTATCAGTTCATCGACAATCCCGCCTACAACACCGACCGCGGTCCGGTTTCCGTCTTCGCAGGGCGCCTGCACGCCCAGTTCTGAGCCATCGCCGTCTAGTGGCCGATTGTCAGCCACGCGAAGGCGGCGGCCCCGGCCAGGATGCAATAGTAGGCGAACGGGTCGAAGCCGCGGATCTCATGGCTCTTGAACCAGCGCATCAGCGCCCAGACGCTGACAAAGGCGGTCACCCCGGCGACGACCCCGGCGAGCAGCGCCGTCGAGGAAAAGGCGTCGTGATGTTTGATCAGCTTCGGCGCCTCCAGAGCCACGGCCCCGGCGATGATCGGCGTCGCAGTCAGAAATGAAAACCGGGCCGAGTCCTCATGGTTGAGGCCGCAGAGATAGCCGCCAGCCATGGTCGCTCCCGAGCGGGACATGCCAGGGATAAGCGCCAGACATTGCCACAGGCCGATGACGATCGCCTGCACCCAGCTCAATTGATCCAGGCGCCGCCCGCTTGAGCGCTGCAGGCGCTCGGCCACGAACAGCATCACTCCGTTGACGATCAGGAACGCAGCGGCCAGGACCGGGACGCCAAACCCTGCTCTCAGGGTCTTTTCAAACACGAAGCCGACGGCCACGGCCGGGATGGTGGCGACCACAACCCGCCAAAACAGCCGCCGGTCGGCCGCCCCGGCCGGATTGCGGAAACCGACGACCGAGCCGGCGAAGCCGAGCCAATCGCGCCAGAAATAGGCCAGCAGGGCGATGGCCGTGCCCAGGTGCATCACGGCCAGAAACGGCAGGAAGCCCTCGGCGCTTTCGTCGATTTTCCAGCCCAGCAACGGCGGCAGGATCACCGCGTGTCCGAGGCTGGAGATCGGGAACAGCTCGGTGACGCCCTGCACGATGGCGAGGATGACCGCCTGGATCGGGTTCATGGGCGCTCCGGTCGAATCGATTGTCGCGCCTCAATTATCGGCATTCGCCCGCGCCTGTCAGGCTCGATCCTTAGGGCTTCCCGGTGGAGCGTCAGGCTGGATCGTCGAGGCTGAACCGGTCCTCATCATCGTGAAAGGCGAAAACCTCGGCGTAACGGCCCCAGGAAACGATGGCGTCGAGCGTCTCCTCGGCGCGTTGCTCGGACATGAAGTCCTCGAGTTCGTCGCGGAAGCGGCTGGCCGGAGCCTGGTGCGAGGGCCGGTCGTCGAGCACCCGGCGAATGTGCGCGGCCAGCGGCACATAGGCGAGAAGTTGGCGGGCGAAGATCTGCTTGCGTTCATCGACGTCGGCGGCGTCGTAGCGCTTGGCGGCGGCGGTCAGACGAATGCGCCGGCCGTCGAGTTCGGCCAGGCGCATGAGCTGCAGGGTCTCGGCGATGGGCAACAGTTCATCGGCCTCGAACTGCAGCTCGCGAGCCAGGTCGGCGAGATCGGCTGAGCCGTTGTTTGGAGCCGCGGCCAGGCCTTCGATCATGCCGGCCAGCTCATTGGTCGATATATGCGGCAGCGCCATGCCAAGGCCGGTTCCCGGAAACAGGCCGTCGCGGGCCGGCGCGTCTTTGGGTTTGGCGGTCATGCGGGCATAGATGTCATCGACCAGGGCGCGGAAGGCCGGGTCGAGGCGCTTGCGCGGCCGGGGAAGATCGACGCCGATCTCGGCGATCACACGGCCTGGATTGGACGAAAACACCAGGATGCGATCGCACATCAGCACCGCCTCCTCGATGTTGTGGGTGACCAGCAGGATCGAGCGAATCGGCATGCGACCTTCGGACCACAGATCCAGCAGGTCGGTGCGCAGCGTTTCGGCGGTCAATACGTCGAGGGCTGAGAACGGCTCGTCCATGAGCAGGATCGAGGGCTGCACGACCAGCGCCCGGGCTAGACCGACCCGCTGGCGCATACCACCGGATAGCTCCTTGGGATAGGCGTTCTCGAACCCGTCGAGACCGATGAGGTCGATGGCCGCCAGGGTGCGCTTGCGCCGCTCGTCGGCCGGAACGCCCCTGGCCTCAAGGCCGAGCTCGACGTTCTTCTGCACCGTCAGCCACGGGAACAGCGCGAAGGTCTGGAAAACCATGGCGACACCGCTGGCGCTATCGTCGTCGGCCTGATCGCTGATGCCGATCGACCCCGCGGTCGGGTGGATGAGGCCGGCGATGGAGCGCAACAAGGTCGACTTGCCCGATCCCGAGCGACCCAGGAGGCCGACGATCTCATTGGAGCGCAGGGTCAGGTTGACATCCTCGAGGACCACCAATCCCGGGCCCGATCCGGTCCCATAGACGTGGCGCAGGCCCTTCACCTCGACGAGGGCGTCGGCGATCGGGCGATCCATGGTCAGGGTCATGGCGAGGCTCCGTTCAAGTGAGGCGCAGATTGTCGGCCGCGTAACGATAGAGCGGTCGCCAGAGGCTGCGGTTGAGGATGATGACGAACACCGACATCACGGTCATGCCCAGGGCCACGCGCGGAAAATCGCCGCCGGCGGTGGCGTTGGCGATGAAGGCGCCAAGGCCGTCGGCTTGGAGCCGGGTGTGGCCCCAGTTGACCACCTCGACGACGATGCTGGCGTTCCATGAGCCGCCGGAAGCGGTCAGCGCCCCCGTGACATAATAGGGAAAGATGCCCGGCAGGATGAAATCGCGCCAGCGCTGCCACGAACGCAGGCGGAAGATGCCGGCCACTTCCTTGAGGTCATTGGGCAGCGCTGACGCACCAGCAATGACGTTGAAAACGATGTACCATTGGGTGCCCAAAATGATCAGCGGGCTCAGCCAGATGTTGGGGTTGAGCCGCCAGGCGACGATCGCCATCACGGCGAACGGATAGAGCAGATTGACGGGAAAGGCGGCCAGGAACTGGGCCAGGGGCTGGATGCGCTGCGACCAGGCCGGGCGCAGGCCGATCCAGACGCCGATCGGCACCCAGATCACCGTGGCGATGGCGATCAGGATCAGCACCCTGACAAGGGTGATGAACCCAAGGCCGAAGACCTTCAGAGCGTCGGCCGGACCGATGGCGCCGGAAAGATAGCGCACGATCGACCATGCCGCCCAGGCGACGCCGAGCCCGACCAGGCCGATCCAGGCCCGGTCGAACCAGACGCCGCCCGCCCCGCCGCCAAGGCGGGGCGCCTTCAGCCTTGGCAAGCGCGGGATGGCTGCAAAGCCGGCCAGGCGGCGAAACGGAAGGCCGACGCGGCGCAGGATGCGGGTCCGCCGCAGAAGGTCGAAGAACCAGGATTTCGGCTCTTCCTCCGAGGCCGTCTGCTCGAAGCGGAACTTGTCGGCCCAGGCCACGGTCGGACGAAACAGCAGCTGGTCATAGAGAACAATGACCACCGCCATGGCCAGCACCGCCCAACCGACTGCGGCGATGTCCTGGCGGGCGATGGCCAGGGCCAGCCACGACCCTATGCCGGGAATGGTGACGGTGTTGGCGCCCACCTGCATGGCTTCGGAGGCGACGACGAAAAACCAGCCGCCCGACATCGACATCATCGTGTTCCACACCAACGCCGGCGTGGCGAACGGCAACTCCAGGCGCAGAAACCGCTGCCACGGCGTCAGGCCGAACTGCCGACTGACGTCGATCAGGTCCTCCGGCAGGGTGCGCAGCGACTGATAGAAGCTGAAGGCCATGTTCCAGGCCTGGGCGGTAAACACCAGGAAGATCGAGGCCAGCTCCTCGCCCAGCTCGTGACCGGGGAACAGGCCCATGAAGAAGGTCAGGGTGAAGGTCATGAAGCCGAGCACCGGGATCGACTGCAGGATATCGAGCGCCGGAATGATGATCAGCTCGGCCTTGCGGCTTTTGGCCGCCAGGGTGGCGACGACGAAGGTGAACAACAGCGAGGCGATGATCGCCGCGAACATCCGCAGGGTCGAGCGCAGGGCATATTCGGGCAGCCGGGCCGGATCTAGGGTGACGCCGGCGTTCGGCAGATGCGAAATCGGCAGGTTCATCTGCCGCGCGCCATGGAGCACGATGACGGCCAGGCCGCCCAGCAGCAGGAAGGCCACCAGATCGAATCGATTGGGCGCGAACTGTCGACGCGCAAAGCGCGCCAGCAGCCCGGGATTCATCCGGTCGGGTGAGAGGAAGACCATGGGATCGCCTCGTGATCGCCGCTTTCGCCGTCACGAGGATCCGGGCAATCAGATCCGCTAAGACGCCGTCCGCGGCCTGCTTTCTGGGCCGTTACTGTCGCTGGGCATTGGGTCTTGGGTTTCCGATGGGCGGGCGTTCGGAGGAACACCCGCGGGCCGGCTTTGGCCCGGCCGGCGCGTATCTGTCAACCCTCGCCGGCCCTCCCGGACTATGGCCTTGCTGAGCGCGATGGCGAATTGCAACCGGCTTGTTTAAAGGTGTTTCCGACCGGCGCTAAAAGACTTAAGAAAGCCGGGGGAACGATTCACCTCACAAGGGAAAGAACATGAAGCTTTCGAGCCTCGCCGTTACGGCGCTCGCCATCACTGCGTTCGTTGGGGGAACGGCGGTCGCCCAAGCGACCATGCAGCCCATTCCCAATCCGGCGGGATCGGCGGTGTCTGAGGGCCATCACACGCACCATCATCACCATATGTGGCATCACCACATGCACCACCATATGCGCCATCACATGCGCGGCCATCACCACATGCATGGCCACCACATGAAGAAGATGGACAAGGATGCGGGCAGCGACGCGGCGGCCCCGGCGCCGGCCACACCGCAGTAAGACCTTTCGGGGCGGGTCGGCTCCGGCCGGTCCGCCCTTTCTCTCTTTGAATACCGGAGTCTTGCGGCCGAATGGCCGTGCGCCCTTCTTTGCCTGAATGCTTCAGGGTTTAAGCCGCATCCCGACCGGCCCCAGCGCCAAGGCGGCCAGTTTCAGGTGCTGCACGGCAAAGGGAATTCCGATGATCGTCAGCGCCTGACCCAGGGCGATAATCAGGTGGCCGAGTGCGATCCACCACCCGGCGAGCACAAACCAGACAATATTCAAAAGTCCGTCACGGCAGCCGCGGCCAGGCGCACCAAGGTCCGTCGTCGGCGCGGCGCTACGGCCGAACGGCGCGAACGAAAACAGCGCGATGCGGAAGACCGCCGGGGCCCAAGGCAGGCCGATCAGGCTGACCGCCATCAGCGCGCCGCCGACAAGCCAGGCGAGCCCGGCGGCGAAGCCGCCAAACACGAACCACAGAACATTCAGAATGAGATTCAGCATCACCAGCGCAGGAGCCTCGGGCCCGCCATTGCGCCGATAGCAACGCAGGCCAGGATCCCGAGGCTATACCAGAGCGCCACGAACGGCACCGCCGTTTCCTGGCAAAATAGCCCGTAGATGACCACCGAGAGGCCGCCAGCCAGTAGTCCTGCCGCCGCGCCCGCCGGCCGCAGTTGCGTCGGGGCCAAGGATCTAAGGGCCAGAGCGGCGCCGGCCAGGATCGGCAGGGCCAGAACGACAATTCGTATCGGGCAGCTCTTCCAGGACGAGCCGAGCCATAGCGCCGGGGCGCCATCGCTGGTCATGGCGACGTAGACGGCCGCGCCCCAGATGGCGGCGGCGGCAGCGATGGCGAGCGCCAGTCCGGCGGCGCGAATCCGCCCTTGTGGTCTGGCCAGGGATACCGCCAGCACAAAGCCGGCGGCGGCCATCGAGAGGCCGTAGCCGACCTTGATCCAGAACCATGACGCGCGCGCCGCGACGCTCAGCGGCTGCACGCCCAGCCAAACCGCCACCAGCACGACGGCGGCGACGGCGCCAATGGCGACCGCGGGGGCCAGGGCGTGAGATGGCCGACGCGGCGGCGCCGGCTCGGCGCCCGCGGTCGCCAGGGCGGCGATCAGCTCAACGGTCTTCATCGGCGACCTCGCCCATCAGACGCCGCATGCTTCGGTGAACGCTGACCTTGGCGGCCGTGACGCTCATGCCGGCCCGTCCCGCCGCCTCCTCCATGGAAAAACCCGCCAGCTTGACATCGCGCAGCAGCGCCCTTTGCCTCCCCGGCAACCTGGCCAGGAGCTTGGCGACGTCTCGGCGAACGCCGCCCTCCTCGGGGTTGTCCTCTGCCAGAACCTCGCTGGCGTCGCCGAGCGGGCCTTCGAGGCGGCGCCCAACCCGTCGCAGATGATCGATCAGCCGATAGCGGGCGATGGCGAACAGCCAGGGCGTGAACGGCTGGCGCGGATCGTAGCTGGAACGCTTGGTGTGAATGGCGAGCAGGGTTTCCTGGACCAGATCCTCGGCGTCGTCAGCGCGCCGACCCAGACGCCGCCCGAAGAAAGCCCGCAGGCGCGGGGCTAGCAACGACAGGAGCTCGGCCTGAGCGCGCGATTGACCCGCTTGGGCGGCGATCATCAGCATCCTGAGTTGCGACTCCACAGCCCCTCTGTTCCCAACCGGGTTTTCGCTCTCCGACCCCGCACGGTTACACCGCTTCAGCGCCGTCGGTAACCGGGGAGCTTCGGCCGGCGTAGTCATCGACCAACGTCCCTCGTCCAGGATTCGTCATGAAAGCCGCCTTGTTCATCGCCGCCGTCATTCTGGCCGGATGCGCCGCCGCCGCGCCGGCCCCATCCGAACGTCTGCCTGTCGCGGCGTACGATCCGCCGGTCCATGGACTGCAGACCGCCGTGCTGTCGGGTGGCTGTTTCTGGGGCGTGCAGGGCGTCTTCGAGCATGTTCGCGGGGTGACCAAGGTCTGGGCCGGCTACGATGGCGGCCAACGGGGCACAGCTCACTACGACGACGTCAGCACCGGGATCACCGGCCACGCTGAATCGGTGGAGATCACTTTCGATCCGGCCCAGATTTCCTACGGCGAGGTGCTGCGCATCTTTTTCTCCGTGGCCACCGACCCGACCCAACTCAACCATCAGGTTCCCGATGAGGGGCCGCAGTACCGCTCGGAAATCTTTTTCCGAACGCCCGAACAGAGGCTGGTGGCGGTCCGGTACATCGCCCAGCTTGGAGCCGCCCGCGCTTTCGCTCACCCGATCGTGACGCGGGTCGATCCCGACCACGGATTCTTCCGCGCTGAGGATCATCACCAGGACTACCTCGTTCACCACCCTCGGCAGCCCTACATCGCCCTTTATGACGCCCCGAAGCTTCAGCAGCTGAAGGCGTTGTTCCCGCAGCGCTGGCGGGCGGACCCGGTGCTGGCGCTCTAGGGGCCGGAGTCTCCAAGGCCCCTGGCGAGGTGGCCCAGCCTGTGGTCAATAGGCGTGCACTTCCAGGCGATTGATCGAGGTTGGGGTGAGCGCAATAGAACAGCCGGCCGCCCTGGCGAGGGCTCGCTTCCGCCCGCTGATTCCGGCCGCGGTCAAACTTAGAGAACTCAGTTTCACGCCCCTTATCGTCGGCGTGTTGCTGGGCGTCATTTTCGGCGCCTCGTCGCTGTATCTGGTGCTCAAGGTCGGGCTGACGGTCAGCGCCTCGATCCCGGTGGCGGTGATCTCCCTGACGCTGTTTCGTCTTCTCGGACGCCTTGGCCTGCGCACAGCGACGGTGTTGGAGCACAATATCGTTCAAACGGCCGGGTCGGCTGGCGAGTCCATCGCCTTCGGCATCGGCGTGACCATGCCGGCGATCATGATTCTCGGTTTCGACCTGGAGCTCGGGCGGGTGATCCTCGTCTCGGTGCTCGGCAGCCTGCTGGGCATTCTGATGATGATCCCGCTGCGGCGGGCGCTGATTGTCCACGAGCACGGGGTGCTCAAATATCCCGAAGGGACCGCCTGCGCCGAGGTGCTCAAGGCCGGCGCGACAGCCGAGGAGCGGGCTTTGGGCGCGGATCCCGACGCCCGGGATCTTGCGCCTGGACGGTCAGGCGCGGCCGCGATCTTCACCGGCTTCGGTGTCGGGGTGGTCTATAAGCTGGCGATGGAGGCCTTCCGGGCCTGGAAGGACATCCCCACCCTCACCCTCGGCTCGCCGCTGGCGGCCGGATCGATCGCCGCCGAGATCTCGCCAGAGCTGCTGGGGGTCGGCTACATCATTGGCCCCAAGATCGCCGCCACCATGGCGGCGGGCGGAGTGCTGGCCTACCTGGTGCTGATCCCGGCGATCCATTTCTTCGCCGGCGCCTCGACCGCGATCCTGGCTCCGGGCGCGGCCCCGATCGCCAGCCTGTCTCCAGATGACATTCGCGGCGCCTACGTTCTCTATATCGGGGCCGGCGCGGTGGCCACGGGCGGCATCATCAGCCTGGCCCGCTCGTTGCCGATGATCTGGCGCGGCGCGGCGGCGGGCGTTGCCGCCTGGCGAGGCGGTGGCGGCCAAGACGCCCGGGAGATGGCGCGGACCGATCGGGACCTATCGCCCAGGTTCGTGGCTCTTGGCGTGTTCGGGCTGATCGTCGCCATCCTGCTCGCTCATAGTCTGCGGATGAATCTGATCGGGGCGCTGCTGATCGTCCTGTTTGGTTTCCTGTTCGTCACCGTCTCCTCGCGTTTGACCGGCCAGATCGGCTCCTCGTCCAATCCGATCTCGGGGATGACAGTAGCGACGCTCCTGCTCACCTGCCTGATTTTCCTGGCGCTCGGGTGGACCGGACCGACCTACTATGTGACGGCCTTGTCGGTCGGCGGCATCGTCTGCATCGCCGCTTCCAACGGCGGCTCGACGTCGCAGGATCTCAAGACCGGCTTTTTGCTCGGCTCGACGCCCAGGGCCCAGCAGATCGCCATTTTGTGCGGCGCATTGGTCTCGGCCCTGGCGCTCGGTCCGGTGCTGCTGGCGCTCAACGACGCCTCGACCGTCTATGTCCCCGTGGTCGCCGCCCACGCGCCACTGCCCCAAGGCGGCGCGGCCGCGACCATCCCGGCGCCGACCTGGCGTGTCCCGTCCTCGGCGCTGGCTGGCCTGCCGCAGGAGCGGATCAGGGGGCCTCAGGCCTCATCCGACCTCCGCCTCTACCGGGTTTGGCAGAAGACCGACGCTGGTGGCGGCGAGCCCGGCCGCTATCTCGTCGACGCCTCCGGGGCGCCGCGCTACCTGGTCGATCCAGGCGTCAATGGGGCCCATCGCGTTCGCCCGGACGGGACCACGGTAACCAAATTCGCCGCGCCCAAGGCGACGCTGATGAGCTACATCATCAAGGGCATTCTCAGCCAACAACTACCCTGGACCTTGGTCATCCTGGGGGCGATGATCGCCGTGGTGATGGAGATGTGCGGGGTGATCTCGCTGGCCTTCGCCGTTGGCCTCTACCTGCCGATCTCCTCTTCCATGCCGGTGTTGATCGGCGGCCTTGTGCGCTTGATGGTCGACCGGAACCTGCGCGCCCGGCTCGCCCATCGCCAGCTCGACGAAGCGGCGATGATCGCCGAGACCGACAAGAGCCCCGGCGTGCTGGTGGCCTCTGGCTACATCGCCGGCGGAGCGATCGCCGGCATCGGAATTGCTTTCATGGCCGGAGCCCTGACCGGCTTCAACCAGCGGGTCGGCGACTTCATGACCGCCCACAATCCGCTGTTCAATGGTCCCTGGTCCGACGCCCTGGCGCTGATTCCATTTGCCGGCCTGGTGCTGGGCCTCTACCTCACCGGCCGGATGGCGCGCGGCGAGGCGCGGTGAGCGCGGCCACCCTGGCCGAAATGCTATCGGCCGCCCACCGTCTGGTCGTCTTCAGCGGAGCGGGTCTGTCGACCGAGTCCGGCATTCCCGATTTTCGTAGCCCTGGCGGCGTCTGGAGCCGCATGAAGCCGATCCTCTTCCAGGATTTCGTCGCCAGCGAAGAAGCCCGGCGCGAGGCCTGGCGACGGACGTTCAGCGGCGCGGCCGGCTGGGTCGGCGCGAGGCCAAACCGCGGCCATGAGGTCGTCGCCGGTCTCGTGCGGTCCGGCAAGGCGCGGCTGGTCATTACTCAGAACGTCGACAATCTGCACCAGGATTCCGGCGTCCCAGCCGACAGGATCGTTGAGCTGCACGGCAATGCCGGCTATGCGCGCTGCCTCGAGTGCGGATTGCGCCACGAGCTCGATGGCCTGCGCGGCCCCTTCGTCGACGGCGCCGTGATCCCGGTCTGTCGCGACTGCGGCGGCCTCGTCAAGACGGCGACAATTTCGTTTGGCCAGCCCATGCCGCTGGAAGCCCTGAACCGGGCCGAGGCGGCGTCGCGCGACTGCGACCTGTTCCTGGTGCTCGGATCGTCACTGGCGGTCTATCCGGCCGCCGGCCTGCCGATGCAGGCCAAGGCCCATGGCGCGCGCTTGGCGATCGTCAATCGCGAGCCGACGCCGTTGGACCCTTTCGCTGACCTGGTGCTGCATGCGGAGATCGGTCCGACACTGGGAGCGGCCGCCGCCCGTCTGCCTCGGTTCCAGGCGGCGGGATAGCGCCGTCACCCACCTGCGTTTTTGCAAGCAAGCGTGACTATAGGATGTCGCGTCAGCCTTTGGCGTGCAGGCGCATCAGTCCTTCCTGAGCCGTCGAGGCGATCAGCCGCCCATCGGCGCTGAAGATCTGGCCGAGATTGAAGCCCCGAGAGCCGGAAGCCGACGGGCTCTTCTGCGAATACAGATGCCAGGCGTTGAAATCCGAGCGGCGGTGAAACCAGATGGCGTGATCGAGGCTGGCGCTCTGGAATCCGGGTGTGCGCCAATTGATGGCGTGCGGGCGCATGGCGGTCGACAGCAGCGACATGTCCGAAGCATAGGCGAGCGCCGCCTGTTGCAGGGCGACCTCGTCGCCGAGCGCCACCACCGAGCGCATCCAGACATTCTGCTCGGGGGGCGCCGGCGCGGGCGTTTCACCCCAGCGCTGACCGCCGACCCAGCGCATCTCGATCATGCGGCGACGATCGCCGTCGAAGTCGAATTCGGCGATCGCCTCGGCGGCGGGAACGTCCGGCATCAGGTCCTGGTGATCGAAACCTGGGATGTCGATTTCGAACGAGGCGGCTAGATTGAAGATCTGCTCGCCGTGCTGGATCGCCGTGACCCTGCGGGTGGTGAAGGATCGACCATCACGGGCGCGATCGACTTCATAGAGGATCGGCACGGCCGGATCGCCCGGCCGGATGAAGTAGCAGTGCAGCGAATGGCAGATTCGATCCTCGACCGTCTTATAGGCGGCGATCAGCGCCTGGCCGATGACCAGGCCGCCGAAGATCCGCGGCCCCCAATCGATGGGGGAGACCCCGCGGAACAGGTTCACCTCGATGCGTTCGAGGCTGAGGGTGTCGACTAGAGTCTCGGCTTCGGCCATGCCCCACCCTCGAAAACAGCAAAGACGCGGGGCTTAGCTTGCCGATTGGCGGCCCGCAAGCTGAGGAGGCTCGCACCTACGGCGTCCAGTCGAGGCTGCGGCTGACGGCCTTTTTCCACTGCGCATATTGGCGCGCGCGCCAGGCGTCATCCTCGCGTGGCGACCAGGCCCCATCCTGGCGCCAAAGGCCGCGCAGGGTCTTGAGATCCGGCCAGAAGCCGACCGCCAGCCCGGCCGCGTAAGCGGCTCCCAGGCAGGTCGTCTCGGCGATCGCCGCGCGGATAGCCGACGCGGCCAGGACGTCGGCCTGGATCTGCATCAGAAGCGCATTGGCGGTCATGCCGCCATCGACCTTGAGTGAGGCCAGCGTCTGGCCGGAATCGGCGGCCATGGCGTCGACAACCTCGCGAACCTGCCAGGCGACCGCCTCCAGCGCCGCCCTGGCGATGTGTCCGGCGCGGACGTAGCCGGTCAGTCCGGCGATGACGCCGCGGGCGTCGCCGCGCCAATGCGGCGCGAACAGACCCGAGAAGGCCGGGACGAACGAACAACCGCCGTTGTCGGGCACGCTGGCGGCCAGGGCCTCGATGTCGCTGGCGGCGCGAATGAGGCCGAGGTTGTCGCGCAACCACTGGACCAGGGATCCTGCCACGGCGATCGAGCCTTCGAGGGCGTAGGCCGGCGGCTCCTCCCCGATCCGATAGGCCACGGTCGTCAACAGCCCATGAGCCGAAGTGACGGGCCGCTTCCCTGTATTCATCAGCAGGAAGGCGCCCGTGCCATAGGTGCATTTGCCCTCGCCTACCGCAAAGCACGTTTGGCCGAACAGCGCCGCCTGCTGGTCGCCGAGCGCGGCCGCCACCGGCACGCCCGCCAGGACCCCGCGCGCCTCGGCGAACCTCACCGACGATGAAACGATCGCCGGCAGCATCGAGCGAGGTACGCGCAACGCCGCCAAGAGCTCGTCGTCCCAATCGAGGGTCGCCAGATTCATCAGCAGGCTGCGGCTGGCGTTGGTGACATCGGTGAGGTGCGCTCCGGTCAGCTTCCAGATCAGCCAGGAATCCATGGTTCCAAACGCCAGTTCGCCGCGCTCGGCCGCCGCCCTCGCGCCGTCGACATTGTCGAGCAGCCAGGCGATCTTGGGGCCGGAGAAATAGGTCGCCAGCGGCAGGCCGGTGCGGTCGCGAAACCGGTCTGCGCCGCCATCGCGCGCCAGGGTCGCGATCGCCTCGGCCGTGCGCGTATCCTGCCAGACGATGGCGTTGTGGATCGGCCGGCCGGTGCGCCGGTCCCAGACCAGCGTCGTTTCGCGCTGGTTGGCGATGCCGACGGCGGCGAGGTCGGGAGGGCCAATCGCCAGGCTCTCGAGCGCCTCGGCGACCACGCCTTCGACATTGGCCCAGATCTCCAGGGCGTCATGCTCGACCCAGCCGGGTTTGGGGAAGTGCTGGCGGTGTTCACGCTGAGCCTGGGCGACCGGTGCGCCGGCGGCGTCAAAGATCATGCAGCGCGATGAGGTGGTGCCCTGATCGATGGCGGCGATGAAGCGCTGACTCATGCTCCCTCCTGGACCAGGTGATGAAGGACGATGCCGCTGGCGGTGGCCACATTGAGAGAGTCAAAGCCAGGGGCCATCGGGATGGAGACCGTCGGCGCTCGCGAAAGGATCGCGGCCGACAAGCCTTCGCCCTCGCTTCCAAGGAGCACGGCGCAGCGTTTCGGGGGCTGCAACCTGGCCAGCGGCGTGGCCCCGCCGGGGCTGAGCGCCAGCGGGGCGAAATCGTAGCGGCGCAGCAAGGCCAGGATGTCTTCGCCGGGCGCCAGGCGAACGAATGGCACGCTCAGCGCCGCGCCGACCGAAACGCGGATGGCTTTGCGATACAGCGGATCGCAGCATCGGGAATCAAGCAGGACCGCCGCTGCTCCGAAGGCGGCGGCGTTGCGGAACACCCCGCCAAGGTTGTCGTGATTGGCGATTCCGAACAGGCAGACGATCGGCGCTGTCCCGTCAAGGTCGGCAAGCAGGCGGCCAGGTTCGGCTTCCGGTCCGCGCTCGCCATAGGCCAGGATGCCGCGATGCAGGGCGAAGCCGGCTATCGTGTCCAGCACCGGCTGAGCGGCCGCAAAGACCTCGACGTCAGCACCCAGGGCGCCAAGGATTGGCGCCAGCTTATCGACGCGCTTCTGGGCGATGAGGACGTGTCTGGCGCGGTGCAATCGGCTGCGCGCCAAAACCCTGAGTACGACTTCGCCCTCAGCGATGAAGCCGCCGCGTCGTCCAACCACATCGCGCTCGCGGATATCGCGAAAGGCGGCGATGCGCGGGTCGTCGGGGTCGGAGATGAAGACCGGCGTATTCAGTCGCCGACGCCTCCGCGCGCGGCCAGGAAGGCCCGGCCGGCTTCGGTCACCGAGACCTTGGCTAGACCGTATTCGGGCGACAGCCGCGCCACATAGCATCCCTCCAGCGCCGCTTCCCAGATGGCCAGCCTTGGACAGGAGGTTCGCCACGCTTCCATGACCTCGCCATAGGCCCTGGGCGCCGGTGCAAGCCACGAGAGGAGATCGACCAGCAGGCTTTCAACGACTTCGGTCATGACATGCACCTAGTGGAACGAATCTGACATTCGCATCCACCTCACATGAGGAGAGTTCGATAGTTGCGCTTGCGATGTGGCATGACAAGGTCACGGTCAGGGGGCCGGACATTTAAGTCCGAAAACCGCCAGACTCAGAGAGGACATTGACGCTAGATGACGCCATGACCTTGGATCCCCTTACCTGCCGGCAAGCCGTGCTGGCGCGCGACGCCCGCTACGACGGCCGGTTCTTCACCGCCGTGCTGACGACCGGCATCTACTGCCGTCCGGTGTGCCCGGCCAGGCCCCCAAAGGTCGAGAATTGCCGCTACTATGTCAGCGCGGCGGCCGCCCAGGCGGCGGGCTTCCGCCCCTGCCTGCGTTGCCGGCCCGAAACCGCCCCCGGCGTCGGAGCCTGGCTCGGGGCCGCCAACACGGTCAGCCGCGGCCTGGCCATGATCGAGGCGGGGGCGCTCGACGCGGGCGACGTCAACCGACTTGGCGAGCGGCTTGGAGTCGGCGAGCGGCATCTTCGGCGCCTGTTTCTGGCCCACCTTGGGGCCAACCCGGTCGCGGTCGCTCAGGCACGGCGCATCAACATCGCCAAGCAACTGATTCACGAAACGCGTCTGCCCATGGCCGAGATCGCCTTCGCCTCG
>DATBOH010000107.1:0-2187 GCA_036553915.1 Caulobacteraceae bacterium
ACCCGCGGGCGGGCCGGTCAGCGTACCCCTGGTGTTGCGCGCGTGACCTTGTCGCGAAAGCCGTTGACCAGCGGATAGCGACGATCGCGGCCAAAAGCCCGGCCGCCGATCTTGAGCCCCGGGGCGGCCTGGCGGCGTTTATATTCGGAGGTGTAGAGCAGATTCTGAACCCGCTCGACGGTCGCCGAATCGAATCCGCGGGCGACGATCTCGTCGAGGGTCGCCTCTTCCTCGACCAGACCATGCAGGATAGCGTCGAGCACCTCATAGGGTGGCAGGCTGTCCTGGTCGGTCTGATTGGGACGCAGCTCCGCCGATGGCGGCTTGGTGAGAATGCGCTGAGGAATAGGCGCCGGCGGCCCGCCGGCGACGGCATTGGCGTTGCGCCAGCGACAGAGCTCGTAGACGTCGACTTTGTAGAGATCCTTGAGCAGATTGTAGCCGCCACACATGTCGCCGTAGAGGGTGGCGTAGCCGACCGCCATCTCCGACTTGTTGCCGGTGGTCAGCAGCATCAGGCCGAGCTTGTTGGAAAGCGCCATCAGAGCGACGCCCCGCAGCCGCGCCTGAATGTTCTCCTCGGTGAGGTCGCGTGGCCGACCGACGAAGGCTGGCCCCAGCATCGTCTCCAGGGCCTCGACCGCCGGGGCGATGGGAATGGCGTCAAGGGCGACGCCACAGGCGGCCGCGCAGGCGGCCGCGTCCGCGAAGCTTTCGGCGCTGGTGAAGCGCGACGGCAGCATGAAGGCGCGCACCGCCTCTGGCCCAAGGGCGTCGCGGGCGGCCACCAGGGTCAGGGCCGAATCGACGCCGCCCGAGAGCCCCAGCAACACGCCCTTGAAGCCCGACTTGCGCACATAGTCGCGCAAGGCCAGCACCATGGCGCGGTAGGTTTCCTCTGGACCCTGTGGCCAAGCGGTCATCTCACCTTCCGTACAGCGCCAGACTCCGTTCGTGAGCTCCCAGTTCGTCAGGCCGATGGCTTCCTCGAATTTCGGCAGGCGACAGGCCACGGCGCCATCGGCCTGTACGGCGAACGATCCGCCATCGAAGGCGAGCTCATCCTGGCCGCCAACCTGATTGACATAGACCAACGGCAGGCCGGTTTCCCTGACCCGCTGGTCGGCGACGGCGAAACGCTCGGCGCTGGCCGTACGTCGCCACGGCGAGCCGTTGGGGACCAGGAGCATCTTGGCGCCGGCCGCCTTGGCCAGGGCGCACGGACCGGGCTCCCAGATATCCTCACAGATCACCGCGCCCAGGCGATGGCCGCCGAGTTCGAAGACCAGAGGCGCCGATCCGGCCGCGAAGATGCGCTTCTCATCGAAGACGCCATAGTTCGGCAGGGCGATCTTGAAGGCGATGTCGCGCACCTCGCCATCGGCCACCAGGGCGACGGCGTTGCGGGGCCGGCGATCGGGATGCGGCCAGGCAAGGGTGATCAGGGCGGCCGGTCCGCCACGCGTCGCCGGGGCCAGAGCTTCGAGCGCCCGCACGCAGGCCGCAAGGGCCGCCGGCTTCAGCGCCAGATCCTCAGGCGGATAGCCGATCAGAAACAACTCGGGAAACACCGCCAGGTCGGCGCCAAGCGCCTTGGCTTCTCCTAGGCGCGCCTCGGCGATGGCGCGATTGCCGTCGATGTCGCCAACCTTCGGGTTGGCCTGCACGGCGGCGATCACCAGGCGGTCCATAGGGGCCTTCTAGCTTATCCGTCCGTCAATTCGAAAAACCCTCAGTCGTCGCGATGGACCCGTTCGCGGCGCTCGTGGCGTTCTTGGGCCTCCACGCCGAGGGTGGCGATCGGACGGGCCTCCAGCCGCGCCAAGCTGATGGGTTCACCCGTTTCCTCACAATAGCCGTAGGCGCCCTCATCGATCCGTCGCAGCGCCGCATCGATCTTGGCGATCAGCTTGCGCTCCCGATCTCGGGTGCGCAATTCAAGAGCGCGATCGGTTTCAGATGAGGCGCGATCAGCAAAATCCGGGTGGTTTTCAGTTTCGGCTTGAAGGTGAGTGACTGTTTCGCGCGATTCCTTGAGGATATCTTCTTTCCAATCGAGCAATTTATTTCTGAAGTATTCGAGTTGCCGCTCGTTCATGAATGGCTCGTCTTCAGAAGGAAGATATTCCTCATCCATGACTTTCAAGGAAGACGTTTGCATCGACGCCTCATAACCGATTCGTCCCT
>DATBOH010000156.1:0-2537 GCA_036553915.1 Caulobacteraceae bacterium
GATGGCCGCGAACAGGTCGGCGTCGGGCACCAGGCACAGGCGCTGGTCCCAGGGATTGTAGCTGGGCGTGAAGTGGGTCGCGACGTCGTAGTCCGGACCGAGCTCGGCCCGCACCATATCGATGATCGCCGCCTTGACCCGGGCCGGCTTTCTCCGGGTCAGATTATAGAACCACAGCTGGGTCAGGACATTGCGCCAGCGGATGAGGGCATAGGCGAGCTTGGCCGGCAGGCGCTTGCGCAGGCGGTTGGCGAACGCGTCTTCGGCCGGGCGGGAGACGACATAGGTCGGCGAGCGCTGCAGCATCGTCACATGGGCGGCGTCGCGGGCCATTTCCGGAACCAGGGTGACGGCGGTCGCCCCACTGCCGATCACCACCACGCGACGGTTGCGATAGTCGAGATCGACGGGCCAAAACTGCGGGTGAACGATCTGGCCGGTGAAGCTTTCCTCGCCCGGAAACGCTGGCCGATAGCCTTGGGCGTAGTTGTAGTAGCCGGCGCACATATGCAGGAAGCCGCAACTCACCTGCTCGGTCTGGCCACCGCGTTCGACATCGACGGTCCACAGCGAGGTCGCTGAATCCCAGGCCGCGGCGACTACCTTGCGACCGTACTGGATATGCCGGTCGATCCCGTAGGTGCGCGCGGTCTCGCCGAGATAGTTGAGGATCGAGGGACCATCGGCGATCGCCTTGGCCTCAAGCCATGGGCGGAAGGCGAAGCCAAGGGTGAACATGTCCGAATCGGAGCGCACGCCCGGATAGCGGAACAGGTCCCAGGTGCCGCCCATGGCCGGTCGGGCCTCAAAGATCGCGAAGCTGCGGTCGCTGCAGCGGGTCTTGAGGAAATAGCCCGCGCCGATGCCGGAAATCCCGGCTCCGACGATCAGGACGTCATAGTGTTCCATGCCTTGCACTCTTGGCTCGAACGGCGGCGCGTCGCTCGTGACTTATCACCATTTACTTTGATGTGAAGCCGGGCAAGGCTCGGCGGCCGAAACCGCACGCGAGGGATCTCCGGCATGGCCTCGCCGCAGGATGTCGCCAATCGCCGGCCGATTACCGCCGCCCTGATGCTGGCGACGCTGATGAATACCCTCGATTCGACCATCGCCAACGTTGCGCTGCCGCATATCCAGGGCAGCGTCTCGGCGGCTCAGGATCAGATCACCTGGGTCCTGACTTCCTACATCATCGCCGCGGCGATCATGACGCCGCTCAGCGGCTGGCTGGCGATGAAGATCGGCCGCAAGCGCCTGCTGTTGATCTCGATTGCTGTCTTCACCATCGCCTCGATGCTGTGCGGCATCGCCACCAGCCTGCCGGAGATCGTCGTCTTCCGCCTGATCCAAGGGATCGCCGGGGCCTCGACCATTCCGGTCTCCCAGAGCGTGATGCTGGATGTGTTTCCGCAACGCCAGATTCCCACCGTCATGGCGGTGTGGAGTTCGGCGATCATCCTGGGGCCGATCCTCGGACCGGTGCTGGGGGGCTGGCTGACCGAAAACTACACCTGGCGCTGGGTATTCTACATCAATGTGCCGATCGGCATCCTCGCCTACCTCGGCCTGCAGCTGTTCATGGCCAATGACCCGGGCGGCCGGCAAAGACCGTTCGACTTCCTGGGTTTCGGGGCGCTGATCACCTTCATCGGTGCGTTCCAGCTGCTGCTCGACCGCGGACCGAGCCAGGACTGGTTCGATTCCAAGGAGATCTGGCTGGAGGCGGCCGCGTCCCTGATCGGCCTGTGGGTTTTCCTGGTCCAGACCTTTACGGCGCGAGAGCCGTTCTTCCACCGCGACCTGGCTCGCGACCGCAATTTCGTCGCCACCACGGTGTTCGGGTTCTTCGTCGGGGCGCTGCTGTTTTCGAGCACCGCCCTGCTGCCCTCGATGATGCAGAACCTGATGGGCTTCACGGCTCTCGAAAGCGGCTACGCCAGCATGCCGCGCGGGGTCGGCTCGCTGATCGCCTTCATCGCCGTGCCAATGCTGCTGGCCCGGTTCGGGGCGCGGCCGGTGCTGGTCGTCGGCCTGGCGCTGTCGGCCGTGGCGCTCATCCAGATGAGCCGCTTCGATCTGATGATGACCGCCGAGCCGATCATGGTCAGCGGCCTTATCCAGGGGCTCGGCACCGGGTTGATGTTCGCGCCCTTGACCGCGCTCGCCTTCACCACCCTGGCCCCGATCCATCGCACCGAGGGCACCATCGTCAGCACCATGGTGCGCAGCCTGGGCGCCAGCGCCGGCATCTCGGTGCTGCAGGCCGGGGTGCTGCGCCAGTCGGCCCTGGCCCATACGGTGCTGGCCGCGCACGTCAATCCCAGCGACCCGGCCTTCGCCGCCGCCCTGCCAAGCGGGTTCAATCTCAACACCGCCTTTGGCCTGGAGGCGTTCAACGGCGAGGTGACCCGCCAGTCGGCGATGATCGGCTACGACACCATGTTCGCCCTGATGATCGCCATGGTGTTGATCATGGGTCCGCTGTTGCTGCTGCTGAAAACGCCGCGAACGATCCAGACAGACCCGGCCGAGGC
>DATBOH010000161.1:0-4179 GCA_036553915.1 Caulobacteraceae bacterium
CTACCAACTGAGCTACCGAGGATCAGCCGAAGGGCTGCGCTATTACCCTTCGCCCCCCCGGTGCGCAAGCATCTGGCGGGGCGATTGTCAGGGGGGCGCAACAGGGCTACGACTTTTCTTGAGCGATAGCGGGGAGCACCGACCATGGCCCCTTCATCCCGACGTCTAGGATTGGTCCTCACCCTCCTGTGCGCCGTCCCGGCGTCGTTCGCCTTCGCCTCTGGCGGTGGCGGCATGGGCGGCGGCTCGCTGCCCAGCGTCACGGCGCCGACCTACGACCCGGTGCAAGAATATCAGCAGGGCATGCGTGACTATCAGGGTGGTAGCTTCAAATCCGCCGCCAACCACTTCGAAAATGTCACCTACGTCCAGCGCCATGACGCCAACGCCTGGTACATGCTGGGCATGGCCCGATCTGGCGCCGGCCAGTTCAAGAACGCCGAGAGCGCGCTGAGCAAGTCGACCAAGCTCGATCCGGCTCCGCTCGCCCCGCACCGGGAACTGGCGATCGTCGAAGCCAAGCTCAAACAGACCGACAAAGCCAACGCCGAACTCGCCACCCTGACCCAGAGGGCCAGCGCCTGCAACGACACCTGTCCCGACGCGGCCGAGCTCAAGGCCGCTGTCGCCGCCGTGCAGCAGGCGCTGGGCGTGGGCGCGCCGAGCGCATCGCTAACGCCACGCGAGGATTTCAGGTTCGCGGGGCTGGCGAGCGGGGATCTCGCCTATACGCGCGCGGTCAGCCTCATCAATGAGCACCGCTTCGTCGAGGCCCTGACCGCCCTCGACGACGCCGAAAAGAACATCGGGCCTCACCCCGACATCCTGACCTACAAAGGCTATGTCTGGCGCAAACTGGGCCAGCTGGATCGGGCGGAAGGCTTCTACAAGGCGGCGCTGGCCGAAGCCCCGACCCATCGCGGAGCCACGGAATACTACGGCGAGCTTAAGGTCATCCGCGGCGATATGGCCGGCGCGCGCCGGTTGCTGGCGGTGCTCGACAGCACCTGCGCCTATGGCTGTGTCGAGGCCGAGGATTTGCGGCGTTGGATCGACCGCGGCGGCGATCCGGCCTCCTGATTCTCATTCTGGCCGGCGGATTCGCGGCCCCGGCCGCGCCGCCTTTGCGCGGGCTGCATTGGATTGCGCCCGGCGCCGACGCCGCGCGCATCCTGACCGAACGTCCGGTCGAATGCCTGGCGATGCCAAAGGCCGCCGATCAGGCCTATCTGGCCGAAGTCGGCCGCGCCGCTTTCCGCACCCCGTTGACCCTCGGCGGCCAGGCGGCCCGCGCCGGCATTGATTGCGAGAGTTGCCATCGCAACGGGCGCCGCAACGCCGATTTCGTCTTTCCCGGTCTTTCCGGCGCGCCGGGAACCGCCGACGTCACCTCGTTCGTGTTCAGCAGCCATCGCGGCGATCATGTCGACGATCCGGTCCCGATCCCCGATCTCGGCGGCCCCAAAGGCGGGCTCAAAGTCTCCCAGGCCGTAGGGTCGCCGGATCTGAAGCGCTTCATTCACGGCCTGGTCACCCAGGAATTCGACGGCGTCGAGCCGCCGCCGGCGGTGCTCGACGGCCTGGTCGCCTATGTTCGCGCCCTCTCGCCCACAGCCTGTCCGGCCGCAAAGCAAGAAACGCTGACCGTCGCCGCCGATAGCGACGACGCCCGCCGCGCCGTCCGGGCCAGCCTGGCGGCGCTTGGCCGCGGCGACCGGGCGACCGCCGTGGCCATGGTCGGGGCGGCCCGATCCAGCCTGGGTGAGATCGCCGAACGCTATGCGGTGCTTGAGAACGATGAGCGGCTCTTGCGGCTCGCCGATCTCGATCTCGCCGCCGCCACCGCCCTGTTGCGCCGAGGTGACCCCGCCGCGCGCGTCGCGCTTGGCGCCTGGCTGGCGCGATCGAACGGTTGGGTCCGGAGTCTGGCCGCCGATCAGGGACGTTCCTACTACGATCGCCAGACCCTGATGGCCGGGCTCGCCGCCCGCGATTCCGCCGCGGCGCGTTGAAGATCCCGGCGTTCGGCAAGCGCTGGAGGCCTGGGCCGGAATCGAACCGGCGTGCACGGATTTGCAGTCCGCTGCGTCACCACTCCGCCACCAGGCCGCGCGAGGGAGCGGATGGCTAACAGATGCGCTCATTCCGGGCAATCGGCAGCGTTTGCACGGCCCCAGGCGGCGGCCCTATAAACCTCGCCGTCACGTCAGAGGATTTCATGACACCCGACTTCGCCCGCACGCGAGAAATCATGGTCGACAGCCAGGTGCGCACCCAGGATGTCACCGATGCGGCGATCATCGACGCCATGTGGGCGTTCCCGCGCGAAAGCCTGACGCCCGACGACCGGCTCTGGGAGGCCTATGCCGACGCCGAGATCGCCTATGCGCCGGGACGTTGGATGCTGCGACCGCGCGACATCGCCAAGCTGTTGCAGGCGCTGCGGCCGCGTCCGGGCGAGACAGCCCTGGCTCTGTCGGCGCCCTATGCGGCGGCGATCCTTGGGCGGCTTGGGCTCGGGGTTCGCGAACAGGACGCCAGCGAGGCTGTGGCGGGCGACTACGACCTGATTGTCTGCGAAGGCGCGGTAAGCACGGCCCCTCGGTCATGGAAGGCGGCCCTCAGGCCCGGCGGACGCCTGGCGGTGGTGGAGCGTACTGGCCCGGTCGGGCGGGCGATGCTTTATGTTCGTACGGGCGACACTTGGGGTTCAAGATCGCTTTTCGATTCGACTCCGCCTGTACTTGCGGGGTTCGAGCCGCAACGCAGTTTCGCCCTCTGATATGGTTAACAGAGCGCCAAGCTATTGGGATCAAGCTCGCCGTGGTTCCTTAGCTGGCCCTAGGTGCGACGCATTGACGCTCGACAATCACTCGCGAAGATGCTTACAGAATACACCGGGTGCCTAATTACGGGGGGAGCATCCCGCTCGCCCTAACCCAATGGTCCGTTGAGAATGCCGGAACAGCCCGCGCCAGAACCGACGATGGACGAGATTCTCGCCTCCATCCGACGCATCATCACCGACGACGACGCGCCCGAGGGCGAAGCTGACGCGACGCAAGCCGCGGACGCCGAACCACCGAGCACGGCCGCCGCCAAGGGCAAGGGCGAGGAGGGGTCGCGTAGCGGCGCCGCCGATGCGCCTGCCGGCTCTTCGAGCAAGGCCGAGCCAAACAAAAGCGAGCCGAGCAAGAAGGCGACCGACGAGGCAGTAACCGTTTCGGAGAAAGACATGCCTGACACCAAAGTAGGCGAGGGGGCGACACCAGATGCGTCCCTGGTGGACGAAAAGGTGGCGACAGACACCGCCTCGGCCTTCGCCAAACTCTCTGTAGCCGTCAAAGAATCCTCAGGAGAACCTTCCATGTCCATGCCCGCGCCGGGCCGCAGCCTGGAGGACGTGGTGCGCGAACTGCTGCGTCCGATCCTCAAGGAGTGGCTCGAAACCCACCTGCCCGAGATTGTTCGCGAACACGTCGAGGAAGAAGTATCGCGGATTTCCAGGGGCAGCCGCTCGCGCTGAACCCCTTGCCGACCCCCGCCTGATCGGTCAGGGGGTCGGTTTCCGCGCTCCGTCTCCGGGGTGCAATTCTGTCCCGTGACGTGAGCACCATGCTGGAAAAGGCATTCGATCCCGACTCCGCCGAACCGCGCCTGTATCGGCTCTGGGAGGAGTCGGGCGTGTTCGCGCCGTCGGATGACCCCGCCGCGCCGGCATTCTCGATGGCCATCCCGCCGCCGAATGTGACCGGCTCTCTGCATATCGGCCACGCCCTCAACACCACGCTCCAGGATGTTCTGACCAGGTTCGCGCGGATGCGCGGAGCGGCCGCCTTGTGGCTGCCGGGCATGGATCACGCCGGTATCGCCACTCAGAACGTGGTCGAACGCGAACTCGCTGGGGAGGGGCTGTCGCGGCACGACCTTGGCCGGGAGGCGTTCGTCGAGCGCGTCTGGAAATGGAAGGCCGAGTACGGCGGCAGGATTCTCGGGCAGATGCGGCGGCTGGGGGACGGCGTCGATTGGAGCCGTGAGCGCTTCACGATGGACGCGAAGCTGTCCGACGCGGTCGGCACCATCTTCAAGCGCCTGTACGACGACGGCTTGATCTACCGCGCCGAGCGGATCATCAACTGGTGCCCGCGCTGCCTCACGGCGTTGTCCGACATCGAGGTC
>DATBOH010000178.1:0-3845 GCA_036553915.1 Caulobacteraceae bacterium
CGACCGGATCGCCGCGGTCGGTGGCTTCCATGGCGGGCGCCTGGCCACCGACGAGCCGGACAGTCCGCATCTTCTGGCGCCCACCATAAAGGCGACCGTTCTGATCGCGGGGGCTGACGAGGATGCAGGCTTCCCGCCAGCACAGGCCGATAGGCTGCGCGAAGCGCTCTCCTCCGCCGGGGTCGCCAACACGGTTGAGATCTACAGCGGCGCGCGCCATGGCTACGCGCCGCCCGACATGCCGGTCTATGATAAAGCCGCGTCCGAACGGCACTGGCGCGAGCTTTTGGATCTGTTGGCCAGGTCGTTGAAATAGCACGGCAGGGCCAGATCGTTCATCAACGGTGACGTCCGAAGGCGGCGATCCGCTCGGCCATGTCCGGGCCACGTCCCTCGCCACGGTAGCTTTCCAGGGCGATGCCGTCGGCGATGGCCATGCCGTCGGTAGCCAACAGCAAGCGTTTGTTGGCGGCGTGGCTGAAGGCGGAATTGGCCAGTATTTCGGCCGCCAGTGTCTCTATGGCCGCATCGAGGTCGGCGTCCGGAAATACGAAGTTCGCCAGGCCCATCGTTGCGGCTTCCGCTCCAGAATAGGTGCGGCAGGTAAACATCATCTCGCGAGCCTTGTAGGCGCCGACCCGGCGCGGCAGCCGCTGGCTCAGTCCCCAAACCGGGGTCAGGGCCCAACGCGCATGGGTGTCGGCGAACCGGGCGCTTTCAGCGGCGACGATGAGATCGGCGGCCAAAGCCAGTTCTAGAGCGCCTGTGTAGCAATGACCGTGCACTCGGCTGACCACCGGCATGGGTAGATTGGCCAGCCGCTCGATGACGTGGCTCTGGTAGTCGGGCCTCGGCAGCACCTCGCCGGTGGCGATGTCGCCAAGGTCGTGTCCGGCGGAAAAGCAGCCGCCGGCGCCGCGCACCACCACCAGACCCGCCGGCGCGCGTTCGATATCGTTCAGATGTGCATCCAGCTCCCTGAACATCCCCACGGTGAGGGCGTTGAGCTTCTGCGGCCGGTTGAGAATCAATTCGACGACATCGCCGGCATCCCGCCGTTGCACCAGTTCCGCCATCCTTCATCTCCCGATCATCGTCTCCCTCCATAGTCTGGTGAGGCTCGGGTTCAAATGCGGCGTCTCGCGACTGAGCTTTGCCGCCGATTGCGACTCCGTGGCCGATCGAGCATCCTTCGCCGGCGCGAAACCTATAAGATTCGAACACGCAATGATGCGGATCCCCGCCCTGATCGCCGTGCTGGCAGCCGCCTTCGCGCTGTTTTACCTCGGGGCTCGCACGCCGACTCCCCTGGCCGCCGATGCGCCAGCCAACCGATTTTCGGCGCGTCGGGCGATGCAGGATATCGCCGTCATCGGCGCCGCCGCTCATCCGGTAGGCTCGACAGCCGACGATGCGGTTCGCGACTATCTGGTTCGCCGCCTGACGGCCATGGGTCTTGAGGTCCGGATCCAGAGCGATCAGTCCTGGCGCGGCTATGCGGCCGGCGATGAACGCTATTTCGCCGGGGCTCACGTAGAAAACGTCATTGCTTTGTTGCCAGGCCGCGATCGCTCCGCGCCGGCCCTTGCCCTGATGGCTCACCACGACACCGTGCCAGGCTCTCCCGGCGCGGCCGACGATACGACCGGCGTCGCCGACGCCATCGAAATCGTTCGCGCCATCAAAGCCGCCGGCCAGCCTAGGCGCGATGTGATGCTGATCCTTACCGACGGCGAGGAGGCCGACCTCTTGGGGGCCAAGGCCTTCTTTGACGACGACCCGGCCGCCAAGCATGTTGGTTTCATCATCAATCTCGAAGCCCGCGGCGGCGGCGGCAAGGCGCAGATGTTCGAGACCGGATCCGACAACGGCGAGGCCGTCGGGTTGTTTCTCGGTCACGCGCTGGACGCTCAGGCCAACTCCCTAAGCACCTTCATTTATAAGCAGCTTCCCAACGATACCGACTACACCGTGGCCAAGGCGGCGGGAATTCCAGGTCTGAACTTCGCCTTCATCGGACGGCAGTTCGACTATCATTCGCCGAGCTCCACCGTGGCCGCCCTCGACCAAGGCTCGGTCCAGCATATGGGCGACGAGGTGCTCGGACCGGCTCTGGCGATCGCCAAAGTTGCGGCTCTGCCGCCCAAGGCCGCCGATGCGGTCTATGGCAATCTAGTCGGCGGCTACGTGCCGATCTATCCGGCTTGGGCGGGCTGGGTGCTGCTGGCCGTCTGCAGTCTTCTGATCGCCGCGACTATCGTCCGGGCTCGCCGCGCCGAGGGACTCAAATGGCTTGATGTCTTCCAGGGTATCGTCGGAGGGTTGTTCATCATCGCCGTGGCGGCGCTTGGCCTGCATCTGGTCCGCCACCTGACCGGTTTTGGATTTGGCTGGATGGCGGGAAGGCCGCTGCTGGCCCGTTTCGCGCCCTATGAAGTCGCCATTGCCCTGACCGGGCTGGCGGCGGCCCTCTTGGCGCTGTTCGCCCTGGCGGCCGGAGAAGTCCGCTTCATCACCATCGTCCTGGCGGCGGCCGCCGCTCTGGCGACCTCGGCGTTTACCGGCCTCGATACAACCGCGCTGATCGAAGCTGGGGTGGTGGCGATTCTCGCGCTCATCCTGCTCGGAAGGCCGGGCGGCTTCGCCGGCGTTTGGGCCGGCAACCTGATCCTCGCCCTGGTGCTGGCGTTGGTGTTGCAGGTCCTGGCTCCGACGACCGCCTATGTGGTGGCCTGGCCGCTGTTCGCCGCCGCCGTCATCGCCCATCTTGTGGCGCCGACTCAAAAGGTGCTGGCGCCGATCCGCTGGATTGCGGCGCTTGCTCTGATGGTGATCGGGGCCGGCTGGGCTGGCGGAATGATCCACAGCCTGTTGCAGGCCCTTGATATTCCGGAACTACCGGCAGCGCCTGTATGGCTGGCTGCGCTTTTGCTCTGGCCTCTGTTGTGGCCACGACGCGGGTCGCGCGGCGGATTCGCAGCCCTGGCCGCCGGCGCCTTGGCCATCGGAGCGGCCATCGGCGTGTGGCTGCATTTCACCAACCCTTGGAGTGCGCGACATCCCGACGCCAGCGAGCTCCTGCTCGTCACTGACGCCGCCAGCGGCAACAGTTGGCGCGCCTCGCCCTTGCCTCCGAACGCCTGGACGAACGATGCCCTCATCGCCGACGGCGGCAGGATCGAACGCCTGTCGGCGCCGACCTTCCGGCATCCGCTCTGGGTCGTGCCGGTTGCCGGCGTGCCGCTGGCGGGGCCCACGATCACCATAGACCGATCAAGCGACGGTGCGCTGATCGTGCGGGCGACAATTGAGGCCGGCCAGACCTTGCATCTGGACCTTACAAGCGACGCCGTGGTGACCTCCAGCGCTATCAATGGCCGGCCGGCGCCTCTGCTCGGACGTCCAGGCAAACCGAGCCATCTTGTCTGGCAGGGCGGCCCTCTGACCGTAAGCTTGCACCCGCTTGGCCATGGAGCGCTCGACCTCGCCTATGCCTTGTATACGCCCGCCTGGCCGGCCGCCGCCAAACCCCTACCGCGCTTGCCCCGCGACGTGATGGCCTGGGACATGGCCGGCTCCAGCGTCGCGGTCGGCGCGATGCGCACCACCTGGTGAGGCGCCAATGTCCGAGGCGGTCACGGTCGGCGACTTCACGGCCATCGATGAACAACAGTTCCGGCGCTTTCACTGGATCGCAACCCTGACCACGGGCCTTGGCGTGTTCTGCGACGGCTACGATTTGTCATCTCTGGGCCTGGTGATGCCCGAGGTCTTGTCGTCGTTTGGGATCTCCAGCCTGACCGGACTCCAAAGCGGCCTGCTGGCGGCCGCTGCCCTGATCGGTT
>DATBOH010000198.1:0-6799 GCA_036553915.1 Caulobacteraceae bacterium
GCGGCGCGATTGCGCCAGGCCAGGGCGTCGGCCTTGTTCAGGCCGATGGCGGTGGTGTCGTCGGCGATGGCCGCGTCCAGATCGCCGGCACGGGCGTAGAGCGCTCCTCGGTTGACGTAGAGTGCGGCGTCGCCAGGCCGAAGGCGGATGGCCCTGTCCAGCTTGGCTATGGCGGCAGAGTCGTTTTCGACAGCCCCGGCGACCGGTTGCCCGCCAGCGCCGCCGGCGCAGGCGGCCAGGAGAACCAGCATCGGGGCGCCTCGCCAGCGCATCGCGGCCCTCAACACTCGACGATATTGACCGCCAGGCCGCCGAGCGAGGTTTCCTTGTAGATTTCGCTCATGTCGGCCCCGGTGCGCTTCATGGTGGCGATGACCTTGTCGAGGCTGACCGAGTGCTGGCCATCGCCCAGCAGGGCGAGGCGGGCGGCGTCGATGGCCTTGATGGCCCCCATGGCGTTGCGTTCGATGCACGGAATCTGCACCAGGCCGCCGATCGGATCGCAGGTGAGGCCGAGGTTGTGCTCCATGCCGATCTCGGCGGCGTTCTCGATCTGGGCGTTCGAACCGCCGAGGGCCGCCGCCAGGCCGCCGGCCGCCATCGAGCAGGCGACGCCAACCTCGCCCTGGCAGCCCACCTCGGCCCCGCTGATCGAGGCATTCTGCTTGTAGAGCGCGCCGATAGCCCCGGCGGTGAGCAAAAACGTGTGGCGGCTCGCGCCCGAGCCGGCGTGAAAACGGTCGTGATAGCGCATCACCGCCGGAATGATGCCAGCCGCGCCATTGGTGGGCGCGGTCACCACCTTCCCGCCCGAGGCGTTTTCCTCATTGACCGCCAGGGCCCAGAGATTGACCCAGTCCATGGCCGCCAGCGGATCGATGATCTGGCGCTCCATGCGCCCGAGGATCACCTCGCGCAGGCGCGGCGCGCGGCGCTTGACCTTGAGGCCGCCGGGCAGCTCGCCCTCGCGCCGCAGACCGCGGTCGATGCAGGCGTCCATGGCCGAGGCGATGGCGTCGAGCCGCTCGCCGACCTCGGCCGCGGGCCGTAGCGCCTCTTCGTTGGCGAGCATCAGTTCGGCGATGGTGAGCCCGGCCGCACCCGCCTTGGCCAGCAGTTCGGCGCCGGAATCGAAGGCGAAGGGCAGCGCCGGTCCCGGCGGCTCGGGGGCGTTGCGGGCCATTTCGTCGGCGTCGCGCACGAAGCCGCCGCCGATCGAATAGTAGGCGCGCTCGGCCAGCTTGACGCCATTGGCGTCGAAGGCGCGGAAGGTCAGGGCGTTGGGGTGCGCCGGGGCCCGCTCGGCCACCGCCCAGAGGATGTCGCGCGCCTCGTCGAAAACGATCACCGGCGCGCCGCCGCCGATCGGCAGGGCCTGTTCGGCGCGGATGCGCTCCAGCGCCGCGTCGCCTTCGTCCGGATCGATGCTCTCGGGCGCGAAGCCGGCCAGGCCGAGGATCACCGCCCGGTCGGTGGCGTGGCCGCGGCCGGTCAGAGCCAGGGAGCCATAGAGCACCGTCTCGATCCGCGCGACGCGCTCGCGCCGCCCCGCCAGCCAGGCGATGAAGCGCTGCGCCGCCACCATCGGCCCCATGGTGTGCGAACTCGATGGTCCGACGCCCGGCTTGAACAGATCGAAGACGCTGACGGTCATGGCGTCCTCCTATCGCTTCCGGAGATTGGAAAGAAGGTGCGGGTCGCGAACCTGATGCTTCCCCGTTGCGCGGATGGCACGGGTCACATCAGCAACATTCCCGCGCCGGTCTGGGAATTCGCGGTCAGCGGCTATCGCCTCCTGCCCCGCTGGCTCGCGGCCCGTGAAGGGCAAGCGATCGGGCCGACCCTCATCCCGGAACTGCGCGATGTCGCCGCGCGCATCGCCGAACTGATTGACCTCTTCGCCGCCGCCGATACCATCCTGGCGCGCACGCTCGACCAGCCCCTGAGTCGCGCCGCGCTTGGGGTCGATTCAGTGGGCGCGGACTAGTCAATTGACGGATCGGGACGACCTCTTCGGCAAGTCGAATGGCCCCGCCCAGGAAAGCTTGTTCGGCGTTGGCGAGGATCGCCTTCAGGCGCCAGCACAATCGTTCGCGCCCGATCCGGAGACCATCCGACAGCGCCTCAGGGTGCTGCTTGGCGTCGCCCGGGCCGCGCCGGCCATGCCGTGGCCGGAGCGCGATGCACGCATGTGGCAGACCGTTTTCCCGCAGATGGCCAATTGGCTCCCGGACGAAGAGGCCAATCAGTTGCGGCTCGATTTCGCGCGCGAGATGGAACGGCTGAAGGCGGCCTGAGCCGGCTGCGTTCAGCGCGGCAGGCTGCTGGACCCCATCAGGTATTCATCCACCGACCTGGCGCATTGCCGGCCCTCGCGGATGGCCCAGACGACCAGCGACTGGCCGCGACGCATGTCGCCGGCGGCGAAGACCTTGGCCTGGCTGGTGCGATAGGCCTCGGTGTCGGCGGCGACATTGCCGCGCGCGTCTAGGAGGACTCCAGCGTCGGCGATCGCACAATCCGGCCGCGGACCCAGAAAGCCCATGGCCAGCAGCACCAGATCGGCCTTGAGCGTGAAGTCAGCGCCATCGATCTCGGTCATGATCTGGCGCCCGTCCGGACCGGCGGTCCATTCGAGGCGTCCGCAGCTCAGGCCAGTCAGGCGTCCGCCCTCGACCACCGCCGCCTTGGCCGAGACCGCGAAGTCACGCTCGCAGCCTTCGTCCTGGGATGACGAGGTGCGCAGTTTCAGCGGCCAATTCGGCCAGGTGAGGGCCTTGATTTCGCGCGCCGGCGGCTCGGGCAGGATTTCGAGCTGGGTCACCGAGGCCGCGCCCTGGCGATTGGCGGTGCCGATGCAATCCGAGCCGGTGTCGCCGCCGCCGATGACGATCACATGCTTGCCGTTGGCGCTGATCGTGCCTCTCGGCGCCGCCTTGTTCTCCGGATCGCCGGCCAGGCGGCGGTTCTGCTGGACCAGGAAGTCCATGGCGAAGTGGATGCCTGGGGCCGTGCGCCCGGCAAGGGCGAGATCGCGGGGAAGCTCGGCCCCTCCGGCCAGGACCACGGCGTCGAACCCCGCCGCCACTTCGGAAAAGGCGTGGCCGCCCCCGACATGCACGCCGGTCCAGAACACCACGCCCTCGGCCTGCATCTGGGCCATGCGACGGTCGATCAGGGCCTTTTCCATCTTGAAGTCGGGAATGCCATAGCGCAGCAGGCCTCCGATGCGGTCGCTCTTCTCGAACACGGTGACGGCGTGGCCGACGCGGGCGAGCTGCTGGGCGCAGGCGAGGCCAGCTGGTCCCGAGCCGACCACGGCCACGGTCTTGCCGCTGCGCCGGGCCGACGGCTGCGGGGCGATCCAGCCTTCATCCCAGCCGCGATCGACGATCTGGCATTCGATGGTCTTGATGGTCACCGGGTTGTCGTCGATGTTGAGGGTGCAGGCGGCCTCGCACGGCGCTGGACAGACCCGGCCGGTGAACTCGGGGAAGTTGTTGGTCGAGTGCAGGGTGTCCAAAGCCCGGCGCCAGTCGCTGCGCCAGACCAGATCGTTCCAGTCCGGGATCAGGTTATTGACCGGACAACCGGTGTGGCAGAACGGGATGCCGCAGCTCATGCAGCGCCCCGCCTGGCGCTCGACCTCGGGGGCCGGGAGCGGCAGCACGAATTCGCGCCAGGTTTTCACCCGCGTCGCGCGGTCCTCGTAAGGCCGCTCGCGGCGTTCGATCTCCAGGAATCCAGCCGGCTCGCCCATGACCTACTCCGCCGCGTGCAGGGCGAAACGGGGCCGGTTCCCGGCCCGCTTTTCCAGAGCCCGGCGATAGTCGATGGGCGTCACCTTGACGACTTGGCGCACGGTCTCACCCCAATCGGCGAGCAACGCCGCCGCCCGGGCGCTGCCGGTATGGCGATGATGGCGTTCGAGCAGGATGCGCAGGCGCTCCTCGTCGTGGGTAAGAGGGTCGCCCATGCCAGCGTCCCAGACGCTGGGCGCGGCAAGCGCGGGATGATCGGCGTCGCCGTCGGCTGGAGCGATCTCCGACAGTTCGACCATGGCCGGATTGACGCGGCTCGCGAAGGTCCCTTGCGGGTCCCACACATAGGCGATCCCCCCCGACATGCCGGCGGCGAAGTTGCGGCCGGTCTCGCCCAGCACCGCGACCACCCCGCCGGTCATATATTCGCAGCCATGATCGCCAACGCCCTCGACGACGGCTGTCGCGCCGGAGTTGCGGACCGCGAAACGCTCGCCAGCCACGCCCTCGAAATAGGCTTCGCCGGCGATCGCGCCATAGAGGACGGTGTTGCCGACAATGATGTTGGCGGCCGGATCGCGGTGGGCTTCGGGCGGGGCGCGGACGATCACCCGCCCGCCGGACAGGCCCTTGCCGACATAGTCGTTGGCGTCGCCGGTCAGCTCCAGGGTGACGCCGCGGGCCAGGAAGGCGGCGAAGCTCTGGCCCGCCGAACCGTTGAGGGCGACAAAAATCTGATGGTCCGCAAGCCCGGCGTGGCCATGCCGGCGGGCGATCTCGCCGGAAACCATCGCCCCTACAGAGCGGTGCAGGTTGCGGATCGGCAGGCTCAGGCGAACGGGTGCGCCGCCAGCTAAGGCCTCGCCGGCGGCGGCGATGATCGTCTGATCGAAGGCGGTTTCGAGGCCGTGCTCCTGGCGGGCGCTGTTCCACAGCGCGCCGCCGTTGGCGGGGATCACGGCGTGCAGGATGGCTGACAGATCGACGTGGCGGGCCTTCCAGTGCTCGACGGCTCCGCCGACATCGAGCCGGTCGACCCGGCCAATCATGTCCTGAACGGTGCGGAAGCCAAGCTTGGCCATGATGGCGCGCAGCTCTTCGGCGACGAAGAAGAAATAGTTGACGACGTGTTCGGGCTGGCCGGTGAATTTGGCCCGCAGCGCCGGATCCTGGGTGGCGACGCCGACCGGGCAGGTGTTGAGATGGCACTTGCGCATCATCACGCAGCCGGCGGCGATCAGCGGCGCGGTGGCGAAGCCGAATTCGTCCGCGCCCAGCAACGCCGCCACCGCCACGTCGCGGCCATTGCGCAAACCGCCGTCGGCCTGGACGGCTATACGGTCGCGCAGGCCGTTGAGGAGCAGGGTCTGCTGGGTCTCGGCCAAGCCGATTTCCCAGGGCGAGCCGGCGTGGGTGAGCGAGGTCAGAGGACTGGCCCCGGTGCCACCCTCATAGCCCGAGATCGTCACGTGGTCGGCCCGGCATTTGGCCACTCCGGCGGCGACCGTTCCGACGCCGATTTCGGACACCAGCTTGACCGAGATCCGGGCGGCCGGATTGACGTTTTTGAGGTCGTGGATGAGCTGCTTGAGGTCTTCGATCGAATAGATGTCGTGGTGCGGCGGCGGAGAGATCAGGCCGACGCCGGGGGTGGAATGGCGCACCGCGGCGATCGCCTCATCGACCTTGTGGCCGGGAAGCTGGCCACCTTCGCCGGGCTTGGCGCCCTGGGCCATCTTGATCTGGATGTCGTCGGCATTGACCAGGTATTCGGCCGTGACTCCGAACCGGCCCGAGGCCACCTGCTTGATCGCCGAGCGTTGTGAATCGCCATTGGCGAGCCGGCGGTAGCGGTCGGCCTCCTCGCCGCCCTCGCCCGTGTTGGAGCGGCCGCCGATGCGGTTCATGGCCACCGCCAGGGTGGTGTGGGCCTCACGGCTGATCGAGCCGAAGCTCATCGCCCCGGTGGCGAAGCGCTTGACGATGGCGCTGGCCGGCTCGACGTCCTCAATCGGTATGGGCTCGGCGGCCCAGCGGAAATCCATCAGCGACCGCAGGGTCAGCCGGCCGGCGTTCTCTTCGTCGATCGCCCGCGAGAAGGCTGCATAGGCGTCGGGCAGGCCGCCGCGCACCGCGTGTTGAAGGCTGGCGACCGCCTGCGGCGACCAGGCGTGGGCTTCGCCGCGCAGGCGAAAGGCGTAGAGGCCGCCGACGTCCAGGGCGTCGCGATAGATGGGCGCATCGCCAAAGGCGTCGCGGTGGCGGCGCACGGCCTCGCGCGCCACCTCATTCAATCCGACGCCTTCCACGAAACTGGCGGTTCCGGTGAAATATTTGTCGACGAAGGCCCGCGACAGGCCGACGGCGTCGAAGATCTGCGCTCCGCAATAGGACTGGTAGGTGGAGATGCCCATCTTCGACATCACCTTGAGCAGGCCCTTGCCGATCGCCTTGACGTAGCGGGCCCCGGCTTTGGCCTGGCTTGCCGGATCGCCGGCGTGCTCCGCCTCCAGGGTCTCGAAGGCCAGATAGGGGTTGACCGCTTCGGCTCCGTAACCGGCCAGGACGCAGAAGTGGTGGACCTCGCGGGCTTCGCCGGTTTCGATCACCAGGCCGGTCTGCATCCGCAGGCCCTGGCGGATGAGCTGGTGATGGACCGCCGAGGTGGCCAGGGCGGCTGGAATCGGAATGCGGCCGGCGGCCACGGCCCGGTCCGACAGGATCAGGATGTTATAGTCGGCCAGAACCTTGTCGGTGGCTTCGGCGCACAGTCGGTCGAGGGCCCGCCGCAGCCCGGCTTCGCCCTCCTCGGCTGGCCAGGTGATGTCGAGCGTAACGGTGCGGAAGGCGCCGTCCAGCAGATCGGCAATGGCGCGAACCTTTTCCAAGTCGGCGTTGGTCAGCACCGGCTGGATGACCTCGAGACGCTTGTGCGTGCCGGCCTGGCGGCCGAGCAGATTGGGCCTTGGGCCGATCATCGACACCAGGCTCATCACCAGTTCCTCGCGGATCGGGTCGATCGGCGGATTGGTGACCTG
>DATBOH010000209.1:0-10113 GCA_036553915.1 Caulobacteraceae bacterium
GTATAGATCGCCAGCAGGGCCGCACCGGCAAACATCATCGCTGCGATCAGACTTGGCGGCAGCGGTCCGCGACCGAGATTGTCGAACCCCCACACGACCGCCGCCATGCCAATGCCGGTCAGGATCAATCCCGTCCAGTCGAGGCGTCCGGTGTTCTGCTCGCGGACATCGTCGATGTACTTCCACACCAGCACGACGCCCAGGGCGGCGATCGGCAGGTTGAGATAGAAAATCCAGCGCCACGATCCATAGGTAATGATGAAGCCGCCAATCGGCGGTCCGATTACCGGTCCGAGCAGAGCCGGCATGGTCAGTACGCTCATCGCCCGCACCAGATTGTGCTTGGGCGTCGAACGCAGCAGAACCAGGCGCCCGACCGGTCCCATCATGGCTCCGGCCGCCCCTTCACAGGCGCGCGCCAAGAGCATCTGCGGCAGGTTGACGGCTAGGCCGCAGGCCGCGCACGAAGCGGCATAGGCGACAATGGCGATCAGGAAGATGCGCTTGGCGCCGAAGCGGTCAGCCAGCCAACCGCTCAGCGGCAGGAACACCGCCGAGGCCAACAGATAGATGGTGATCGCGGTATTGAGGCGGATCGGGTCTTCGTGAAACGAGCGCGCCATGGTCGGCAGGGCGGTGGCGATGACCGTGGCCGACAGGGTCTGCATGACCAGCGCGCCGCCGATGATCGCCGGAACGAGGGACGAGAACGAGTCGTCGGCGACAGGCCGATCAACGGGCGCGGCGCCGATATCCGTCGCCCTGGAGGCGGCGAGCCCGCTGAAATCCGGCGTTTGCGTGTGGGCGTCGTCCACTACGCCAGCCGCTGCAAAGGCGGGGCCGCGGCGAGCAGTGCGCGACGCTCGCGCGCCGACAGCGCCCCCAGGCGCCCGGCCAGCCAGGCGTTCCGCTGGCGGCGGATGGCCAGCAACGCCGCCTCCCCGGTGGTCGTGACCCTCAGGCCTACGCGGCGGCGATCGTCCGAACTCGGCGGATCGCGATCGATCCAACCGGCTTCTTGCAGGCGCTTGAGATGCGCGGACATCGAGGGCGCGCTCATCTGTTCGGCCTCGGCCATCTCGCCGCCAGTCGCGCCCGGGTGCTTGGCGATGAAGCCCAGGAGCTGAGCGTCGAGAGCCGAGACACCTGCCTTCTGCGCCTCGCGCCGCAACAGCCGGGACACGCGAAGCAGCCCGGGGCGCAGGGCCTCGGCCAGCGCCATCAGATCATCTTCAACGTCGATGGTCACAATCCGCCTTTTAGTTAGTTAGCTAACATAACTAAATGCGTCGGATTCGACAACCCACCCTGTTGAAGTTCATGGTGGCGACGATCAGCGTCGGGAGAAGAATGCCATGCAGGCCCGCCTCGCCTACGCCATCAAATTCGTTTCTGATATGGACGCGGCGGTTGCTTTTTACCGCGACACTCTCGGCCTCAAGGTGCGCTTCGGCTCGCCCTTCTGGAGCGAGTTCGACACGGGTGATGTCACTCTCGCCCTGCATCCGGCCAGCGCGGAAAATCCGGCCGGCGGCGTTCAGCTTGGCTTTTCCGTGGAGCGTCTGGCGGAGATCTACGAGCGGCGCACGGCGATCGGTCTGGATTTCACCCAGGCGCCGTTCGAGGAGCATGGGACCCTGCTATCGAAAGTGCGCGACAGCGAAGGCGCCGAGATTTCGTTGAGCGGCAAACCGCAGGCGTAGCAAGGCGGCTCGGAATGGATCCAAACGATCCAAGGCCATGAAACGCAACGGATTCCATCCATTCAGAGCGGTCGGGGCGCAGAGCCCCACGCGCCTTTCCTCACCTCGGTTTAGCGTCCCTCAGACCGACAGGCTGGGCGCGGCCCTGAAGGCGACGAACGCCAACTGCGCCCCGAACACGCAGCCTGCGATCATCGCCAGACGGAAAGTGCGCGGATAGCCCAGCACCGCGTAGAGCCGGCCAAGCACCGGCGCCGGCAGGACCAGAATGGCGAAGCCCTTGATCAGCGTCAGCCAGCCGATCGCCGTGACGGCGATGGGAATATAGCCGCCCGTCCATAGCGTGTGTCCGACCACGAGCGCCGCCCCGGCGACCAGCGTCATCACCCCCGTGACCAGCATCACCCCCGGTTGCCCCATCATCGTCCCTATGGCCTCAAGCGCCCAGCGCGGCCGCGCCGCCAGGGCCGCGCACATCAGCGCCAGACCGACGCCGATGAAGCGGGCCAGATACAGGGTCTGCGGCGACACCATTGGGCGACTCCCGAGTGTGGGCCCTACCCTATAGTGGCGGCGCCGGCGCGCAATCCGCTCGCATATCCCGCGGCCAGGGCCAGAGGTTGCCCGGTGAGGACGGTCTTGGCGGCCAGCTCGCGCTTGGCGGCCGCGTATTCGCGGGCCAGGCGGGCGATGAGCTCGGACGCCGACGACGCTGACTTGACCGCGCCGATGCCCTGGCCGCAACCCCAGATGTCGCGCCAAGCCTTGGCGCTCTGATTGCCACCGGAGCCGAAGTTCATCTTGCTGGGATCGGCGCTCGGCAAATTGTCGGGATCGAGGCCGGCGGCCACCACGCTGGGGCGAAGATAGTTACCGTGAACCCCGGTAAACAAGTTGGTGTAGAGAATATCCTCGCCGCCGCTGGCGACGATCATGTCCTTATAGGTTTGCGGCGCGCGGGCCTCGGCGGTGGCGATGAAGGCCGAGCCGACATAGGCGAGATCGGCGCCCATGGCCTGGGCGGCCAGGATCGATCGCCCGCTGGCTATGGCGCCGGAGAGCGCGATCGGGCCGTCGAACCATTCGCGCAGCTCCTGGACCATGGCGAAAGGCGAGAGTTGACCGGCGTGGCCGCCGGCCCCGGCCGCCACCGGGATCAATCCATCGGCGCCCTTTTCGATCGCCTTGCGCGCGAAGGCCTCGGTGATCACGTCGTGGAGGACGATGCCGCCCCAATCGTGCACGGCGGCATTGACGTCGGCGCGCGCGCCTAGCGAGGTTATGACGACGGGAACCTTGTATTTGGCGCACAGCTGAACATCGTCGTCGAGGCGGTTGTTGGTCTTGTGGACAATCTGATTGACGGCGAAGGGGGCGCTTGGCGCTTCGGGATGGGCGGCGTCATGGGCGGCTAGCGCCTCGGTGATCTCGGCCAGCCATTCATCGAGTTGCGAAAGCGGCCGGGCATTCAGCGAGGGAAACGAGCCGACGATTCCGGCCTTGCATTGGGCGATCACCAGGGCCGGTCCTGAGACAATGAACAACGGCGAGCCGATCACCGGCAAGCGCAGGCGGTCGCGCAAGATCGGCGGCAGAGCCAAGGCCTCATCCCTCCAACTGAACAGCGTTCACCCTTACCGGCTGGCGTCGTCGTGGCAAGTCCCGCGCCTCGCCGCTAAGGAAGCGCCATGACGCCCATGCTGCAGATCAGCGCCCGGGGACCGCACGCGGCGTGTCAGATGGCCGATGCCGCCTTCGAGGCCGATCCAGAGCTCGAAGCGGCGGCCTGGTCGATGATCGAGGAAGACGAAGCCCGTGGCGTCTGGCGGATCGACGCCTATCCAGCGGACGAGTCGGAGACCCGTGCGTTCGCAACCCAACTCGCGGCGACGGCGGGCTTGGCCGTGACCCGGGAAACCCTCGCCGACGCCGACTGGGTGGCGTTGTCGCTTTCAGGTCTGCCGCCGGTGCGCGCCGGGCGATTCTTCGTCTATGGCGCCCATGACGCCGGCGCGGTTCCGCTCAACGCCATAGCCTTGCGGATCGAGGCCGGGGCCGCATTCGGCACCGGGCACCACGGGACGACGGCCGGCTGTCTGGCGACCTTCGACGCCCTGTTGAAGGGGCGATGCTTCAGGCGCGTTCTGGATGTCGGGACGGGAACCGGGGTCCTGGCTATCGCCGCCGCCCGGTGTGGGGCCACCCGGGTCATCGGGACGGATCTCGATCCGGTCGCGGTGCGCGTCGCCGCCGCCAATGCGGCCCTCAATCGCTGCGGCGTGCGCTTTGTCTGCGCCAATGGACTGGCGCACAGCGTGGCGATGCGCTCGGCCCCTTACGATCTCGTATTCGCCAACATCCTGGCCCGGCCGCTGATCGCGCTCAGCCGCGACATTGGCCGAGCGCTGAATCGAGGCGGCGTGGTTATCCTCTCAGGCCTGCTACGCAGCCAGGCCCGCGCCGTGCGCGCCGCCTATGTTGGATGCGGATTTCGCGTCCTGATGCGACTGGACGTCGACGCCTGGACGACGCTGGCGCTGGCGCGGCCGGACTGAACCGACTGGGCTGTCAGGCGGCCGGAGCGGTTTGGCCGATTTCCGCCAGGATCTTGGCTTCGAGTTCCGGACTGGCCTCGCCATCGGATGTGTTCATCACCTCCTTCGGGACCAGCAGGATCACCGGCACGATCAGGGCGTAGACCACGGTTGTGGCGATGACGCAGTAGGTGAAGCCGTGCGTGGCGCTGGCGGCATAGATCTTCGAGCCCAGAAGGTCTCCTCCTCGGTAGGAGAGCAGATTGCCGGCGGCGATGAACATCATCATCGTGCCCTGTAGCCCCGGCGGACACGAGCGGACCGCCAGGTCATAGATGGCGGCGGCGGCTATGCCGCCCAACATGCCGATAGGCACGGCCAGCCAAAGGGCCGCTATGCCCGAATGAATGAAGGCCAGAGGGATCATTTGCGGGACGGTGATGATCAGGCCCCACCACAGGAGCTTCTCAAGGGTCACGCGCTTGCACAGCCAGGCGTAGAGAAAGAATACCGGCAAAAAGGCGGCTACGAAGATCGCGTAGTAATAGCCGTAATAGGCGTCAGGAGCGTGGAGCTGATTAGTCAGGTAATATTGCAAAGGCGTGTTCGAACCTGGTGAAAACTGAAACATGAAGATCATCAGGATCGGCGCGTAGATCGCCTTGTGCTTGAACAGGCGCTTCACATCTCCCCAAAGGTCGGCGCCCTTGGCGACTGGATTGTCGTAGGCGCCTTCGAAAACCGCCTTGGGGCGCCAAAGGCCCATCGCGGCCACGAGCAGTGTGAGAACCGCGACCAGAAGCAGGGTCTGGGGCGGCTTGAGATGGTCGGCGACCCAGCCGGAGGTCACCGCGCCGACGATATAGGGAACCGAAGCGACGATATTCCACAGCGCCGAAAGGCGCCCGCTCATCAGTTTCTCCTGACCGACCAGCGCCAGTAGCCCCCAATAGGCGGAGGCGATGAAGTTGGCGGTGATCATCGCCAGCACCACGCCCAGCATCAGGCTCATATAGCTGAGCGGTGTAAACGCCATCCAGGCGAAGACCGCCGCGGTCAAAGGGGCGAAGATGAGGAAATAGCCGCGATCGCGCAGGCCGAACGGATTCCACAGATCCCGCGTCATGCCGAAGACAAAGGCGAGATAGGCCGGAACGCCGGTGATCAGCCGGAACGTCGAGACCGATATGGCGCTTTCGTGAAGCTGATTTTTGAGCATGAAGGTGGTGGAGATATCCACCAGATAGGCGGTCGGCGCGCTCAGGAAGACCAGAAAGGTCAGGGGGGCGAAGTAGAGATAAATCTGCCCCGTGCGGACCTGCGTGGGGGCGGCGCTCGCCGTCATCTTCGTCTCCTGTGCGTCCCGCACCGATGGTCGCTTCAGGAAGCTATCGCCCACCTGAACGGCGCATGAAAGCAAACTTTTCCGTCGGGATGGCGGGGGCGCCGCCGCCGCGGCGGGAACTCCCGCGCGAACTGGGCCGTTTCGGCCTGCAACGCTTGCTCGAAGGACCAGCCCATGAGCGACCTCGATCCCGACCGCGTCACCGAAGACGTGCGCGTCACGCCGCCCTCAGGCGGCCCGGCAACGCAAGTAACCCGCAGCACCGAAAGGTCCATTCCCGCGGCCTGGTGGGCGATAGCCTTGGTGGGCATCGCCCTGATCGCCGCGGTGACCTTCATCATCACCCGCCCGCAGGCGTCCAACAACACCGACCAGGCGGTGGCCGCGGCCACCCAGCAACTCCAGACCGACGCCGCCAGTCAGCAGGCCCAAAGCGCCGCCGCCTCGGCTCAGGCAGCCGCGCAATCCGCAGCGATCCAGGGGGCCGCAAGCCAGGCCGCCGCGGCGCGCTCGGCTCCCCCTCCGGCCCCGCCCGCCAGCCAACCCAATCCGCCGGCGTCATCGGACCAGAGCGACCAGAGCCCTTCGAGCAGCCCGCCGCCGCAATAGCGCTCCGCCAGGCCGGTCATCTCGCGGAAGCGTTGGGCGGCTAGCGATCCCGCGCCGATCTCACTAGTTTGGCGCAATGCGCCAGACTTTCGAAGAAACCACAGACCGCGGCTTCGGCCCAAAGCACGCGCCTCTGATCCGCGCGGCGATGGCCAAACAGGGCCTCGACGGCTTCGTCATCCCTCATGAGGACGAACACCAGAACGAATATCTGCCGCCCGCCAACGACCGCCTGGCCTGGGCCACGGGCTTCACAGGTTCGGCCGGCGCGGCGGTCATCCTCAGCCAGGGCGCGGCGATCTTCGTCGACGGCCGCTACACCCTGCAAGTTCGCGATCAGGTCGATGAAACCCTGTTCGAGGTCCGCGACCTCGTCGAAGGCGGCGTTCCGGCCTATCTCGCCGAACGCGCCAAGCCGGGCTGGTCGATCGGCTACGATCCCCGGCTGCACAGCCCGGATGGACTGGCGAAGCTGCGCGCGGCGGCCGAGAAGGCCGGAGCCCGCTTGACCCCGGTCGACGCCAATCCGCTCGACGAGGCTTGGGGTTCGGCGCGTCCCGCCCAGCCAGCAGCGCCCGTGGTGCCACATCCCCTGCAGTACGCAGGTGAGGATTCGGCGACCAAGCGGGCGCGAATCGGCGAGCTCATCGCCGAACAGGGCGCGGACGCGGCCGTGATCACCGCGCCAGCCTCGATCGCCTGGCTTTTCAACATCCGCGGCGGCGATGTCCGCTGCTCGCCTCTGCCGCTCGCCCAGGCGATCGTCGAGGCCGACGGCTCGGCGCGACTCTTCATCGATCCAGCCAAGGTGACGCCCGGGCTTCCGGCCTGGCTCGGCAACGCCGTGGCCCGTGAACGCCCCGAGGACCTGCCGGCCGCGCTCGAAGGCCTGGCCGGACGGCGGGTGCTTGTCGATCCGGCCACCTCGTCGAGCTGGTACATGAGCACGCTCGCGGCGGCCGGGGCGCATACCCTTTCAGGCGCCGATCCCTGCGCTCTGCCGCGGGCTTGCAAAAACAGCGTCGAGATCGAAGGGGCTCGCAAGGCTCATCGCCGTGACGGGGCCGCCCTGGCCACGTTCCTGCGCTGGACGGCCACGGAGGCCCAGCACCAGCTCCCCGATGAACTTGAGGTGGTGACCGTGCTGGAGCGCTGCCGCGAGGCCAGCGGGGCGCTCAAGGATCTGTCCTTCGACACCATCGCTGGAGCCGGCTCCAACGGCGCCATCGTCCACTATCGGCCGACGCTTCGGCAAAAGCATCGCAGCGAAGCCGGCTCGCTTCTGCTTGTCGACAGCGGCGCGCAGTACCTCGACGGCACCACTGACGTGACCCGGACCGTCGCCATCGGCGAGCCGACGGCCGAGATGCGCGAGCGTTTCACCCTGGTGCTGAAAGGCCATCTGGCGCTGGCGAGGGTGCGCTTTCCCGTGGGTACGACCGGCTCGGCGCTCGATGTGCTGGCCCGTCAGGCCTTGTGGGCCCATGGTCTCGACTATGACCACGGCACCGGCCACGGGGTCGGCTCCTATCTGGGCGTGCACGAGGGTCCGCAGCGCATCGCCAAACAGCCCAATACCGTGGCTTTGCAGGCCGGCATGATCGTCTCCAACGAGCCCGGCTATTACAAGACCGGCGCCTACGGCATCCGCATCGAGAACCTGCAGGTGGTGACGGCGGCCGAAGCCATTGCCGGCGGCGAGCGGCCGATGCTGGGCTTCGAGACCCTGACCCTGGCGCCGATCGATCGACGGCTCGTGGAGGTTGGCCTGCTGACGAGCGAAGAACGGGCCCAGCTTGACGACTACCACGCCCGCGTCGCCGCCGAGATCGGCCCGCTCGTCGATGCCGATGTGAGGTCCTGGCTCGTCGAGGCCTGCGCGCCGCTCTAGTCGATAGCGGTCGCCGCCAAACGAAAAGCTGGCCGTCCTCCGACCCTCGCCAGAAAGCGGAGGACGGCCAAGTTGTTACCAGGCGGCTACAAACACTTACGAACAACGCTTTCACGCGTCGGTCAGGGCGGCGATGTCGCCGATCTGCCGGAACTCTTGTCCCGAAGGCCCCCGCCCCCGTCGAAAGACAGGCCGCAAAGAACCCTAAAAGCGACGTCGTGCCCAGGGGGCAAAACCGATGAAATGCCGATGAAACGCCGATGATTTGGGGCGAAGGGCCTTTGGCGCGGCGAAAATCGATTCCACCGGCGGGGCCGCTTGACGGCGCCCGCGACCTCTGGCTCTGGCTCAAGCCATGAGCGAAACGTCCAGGCCAAGCGTCATCGGCGCGGCCCGAACCTTTATCCGTGAGCGCGGCCTTGCGACGCTGCTTGAGTTCGCCGTCAATTTTGGCGCGCCGCTGCTCATCTATGATCTCAGCCGGACGCGATTGGGCGATGTTCACGCCTTGATGGCCTCATCGGTCCCGCCGATCGCCTGGAGCCTCATAGAGTTCATTCGCAAGCGCCGGGTCGATGCCCTGTCGATCATTGTTCTGGCGGGCATCGCCCTGTCGTTGCTGGCCTTTTTCGGCGGCGGCGGAGCGAAATTCCTGCAGCTTCGCGAAAAGCTGGTGACCGCGATCATCGGCCTGGCGTTCGTGGTCTCCGTGCTCATTCGACGACCGCTTATTTTCTATCTGGCCACCGCCGGGATGCGGCGGCGCGGGCAGCACGGCGATCTGGAAATGTTCCACGCCAGGCGTGACGATCCAGGTTTCAAGCGGGTCATGAACCTCATGACCCTGGTTTGGGGGGCCAGCCTCCTGGCGGACGCCGCCCTGGGTTGCGTCCTGGTGATGAGCCTATCGGTCCATGACTATCTGATTGCCGGGCCGTTCCTTGGCTATGGCGTTTTCGGCGGGCTGTCGCTGTGGACCTTTTGGTACGCCCGCCGAGCCCGCCGTCGCGGGGAGGCGCGCCGCGCCGCCGAGGCTCCGGCGACGTCCGAGGCTGACCACTCCGTCGTTGCATGACGCCGACGCAACCTTGGCTCCAGACTGAGCGTTGAGGGACTTCCGTAGGAAATAAGCGGACCCCCTCCCATGACTGCACGCATCACGGCATTGGTGTCGGCATCGGCCGCCATCCTCGCCCTTGGCGGCCTGACGAGCCTCGCCCCGAGCGCCGCCTCGGCGCAGTTCTCGATTGGTGTCAGCGTCAATCTCGGGCCGCCGCCAATCCCCTACTTCCCGCAGCCGCCGATACCGGCCTACGGCTACATCTGGACACCGGGCTATTGGGCCTGGGATCCCGCCTACGGCTACTACTGGGTGCCGGGAGAGTGGATCCGCCCGCCGCGCATCGGCTTTCTGTGGACGCCTGGCTATTGGGCCTGGAGAGATAACGGCTACCGCTTCATCGGCGGCTATTGGGGGCCGACAGTCGGCTTCTACGGCGGCGTCAACTACGGCTACGGCTACGGCGGCTATGGCTACGAGGGCGGCGGGTGGCGCGGCGACCGATTCTACTACAACCGCTCGGTCACCAACATCGCCAATGCGCGCATCGCCACAGTCTATAACCAGCCGGTCCGACCGTTCACCGCCAGTCGCGTCTCCTACAACGGCGGTCGCGGCGGTCTGACCGTGCGGCCACGGCCAAACCAACTGGCGGCCATGCGCGGGCCGCACATTCAGCCGACCGCGACTCAGGTACAGCGGGTGCATATGGCGGCGGCCAATCCGCAGCTGCGCGCCCCGGCTGTCGTCAGCGGGCGAGCGAGTGCGGCCGTCACGCAGATCCACCAGCGCGACCGCGCCCAGGCGATAACCGGCAATCCGGGCCTGCGCAACGGCGTGGCGCCTCGCGATCAGGCGACCGGATTAGCCACCGGACGGCGACAATATCGTCCTGCTACTCCGAACCGTACCCCCGCCGGCGGCCCCCTGCCTGGGGCCGGACAGGGCGGCGCGCCGCGCACCGCCGATCT
>DATBOH010000213.1:0-3384 GCA_036553915.1 Caulobacteraceae bacterium
GGCTCGGAGCGTCGCGGGCGCCGGTGAGCCCCGGCGGGCGGCTGCGGACGGGGCTCATCCTGCCGGGCCGCGGCCCCCTGGGCGGGCGGCTTCGAACGGGCCTTGGGAGGCCCTTTCGCATCCCGCGAAAAAGGCTTTCCGGAAGGCTTTGAGCGGTCGTTGCGTTCGCGGGACGAGGACACTATAAGACGCGCTCCGATTTGGGGCCCTGGGCCTCCGGACGATGGGACGAGCTGGTCTTAGCACCGCGCCGGCCCATCCAAGGAGGCTTTTCGCCAACACCGTCCGGTTCGCCGGATGGAGGCGGCGGAACCAGGCTTCCGGCCGTGTGCGCGAGGGGGAATGTCCCGAGCGGCAAAGGGGGCGGACTGTAAATCCGCTGGCTTACGCCTTCGTAGGTTCGAGTCCTACTTCCCCCACCACGCGGCGCCTTGCGGGTATAGCACAATGGTAGTGCAGCAGCCTTCCAAGCTGAGGATGCGGGTTCGATTCCCGCTACCCGCTCCAGGGTTCAGGGGGCCGCCGGCGGGTCCGCGGCGTTGCAGAGCATCGACGGCGTACGGTCGCCGCGCGGATCAAAATAGAAGGTAATCACCCCGCAGCCGCCGTTTGCGATACTCGGAATCGCGTCTTCAGCGACGGCGTGAATATGGCTGGGCGTTTCGGACTCAGCCGACTTCAGCAGCTTTTTATAGACGTACTCCGCATAGATATACTTCCTGCCGTTATCGAAGCTCCAGGCATAATAGCGTTCGTAACTCGATAGCGGACCTGGCGCGTCTTGCGGCAGATTGATCTTCTTTTCAATGTAACTGATGTCGCTCATTGACGGTGGCATGGCCGGTAGCCGGTTCGCGCCCAGGATCGACAGGCCGAGGGCGAGCGCCAAAGCGAGGGGCATGGATGGTACAACTCTGAACAGCGTTACTTTCGGCTAAGCTAGCACTGCTCCACGCAAACGGGGAGTTAACGGGCGTGGCGGAAAGGTGACCGCGAATTAAGCTGATCGGGCGCCCCGGCCCGGCTACCTTCGATCGCCATCGGGCGAGGAGACAGCCATGAAATCAGCTATCATCGTCGCCATGAGCGCGCTGGCTGCGGCTGGCGCCGCCCAGGCGGCCCAGGTCGACATTCGCCACGCGGCCGCGCGTGTCACCGTCATCCCCGAGGCGCGCAGCGATATCGCCGTCTCAATCGTGCGCGGCAACCCGCGCCTGCGGCTGAATGTCACTCAATTGGGCGACCGGGTGATCGTCAATGGGGGCCTGGGTTTCTTCGGACCCAATTGCACCCACAGATTCGGCGTCCGCGGCGTGACCGTCTGGGGCATGGGATTCATTCCCTACGACCAACTGCCGCAGATCGTCGTCCGAACCCCCCTCGACGCCAAGGTGTCGGCCGGCGGCGCCGTGTACGGGGCCGTGGATCGGTCGCGGAGCCTCGATCTCTCGAACGCCGGCTGCGGCGACTGGACGGTGGCCAATGTCGCTGGGCCGGCCGATCTGCACATGGCCGGTTCGGGCGATGTCAGGGGCGGCAGCGTCGGCCATGCGGAGGTGAATATCAGCGGCTCGGCCGACGTAATGCTGCGAACGGTGAACAACGGGCTCGATAGCCATATCTCGGGGTCGGGCGATGTGAAGGTCGACGCTGTCAATGGACCGCTGAGCGCCAAGATCGCCGGGTCCGGGGACGTAGTCATCGCCGCTGGATCGGTGTCGCACATGGAGGTCGGCGTCGCCGGATCGGGCGATGTGCGGTTCGGCGGCACGGCCGGCAGCCTCAACGCCGATGTCGCCGGCTCCGGCGATGTCACCGTCGGCCATGTGCGCGGGCCAGTGAGCAAGCACGTCGCCGGCTCTGGAACCGTAACCGTCGGGCCGTAAGGCGGCGGGCGAAAAGGGGCTGCAACCTGGCCCGGCCTCGTCTAGCGTGGCGGCCGCGCCGGCGGGACCCGCCCGGCGGTCGTCTAGACGGGAGCGCGAAGTCGATCGCCAGGGCCAGGATACCCGACCGCCAGATTGTGGGCGCCCGGAGGCACTCCGGCGCGGCTCTGGGGCTTGCGCTGGCCGCCGTTCTTTTCGCTGGGCCGGCAGGGGCGGCGGCGCGACTCGAGATCAAGAATATGGCCGGAGCCGCGACGATCATCCCAGAGGCCAGAACCGATATCGCCGTCAGCATGCCCAGACGGTTGGCGGATTTTCCGGTGCGGCTGAGCCGATCGGGCGAGACGACGATCATCGACGGCGGCCTGGACAGGCGGGTGCATGGCTGCTCAAGGCCGCCGGGTCCGCTGGCGGTTCGGATACGCGATCGCGGCATGGTGGCCATGGCCGACTTGCCCAAGGTGGTGGCGCGCGTGCCTCTCGATGCCCGGATCACAATAAGCGACGGCGTCAGTGGCGTTGTCGGTCGCAGCCGTTCCCTGGAATTCGAAAACCGCGGCTGCGGCGACTGGACCGTGGCGAACGTCGGCGGCCGGCTTCGTTTCGACCAGTTGGGCTCTGGAGCGGCGCGAATCGGGGCCGTCGCCGAGGCGACGCTCAATCTCGACGGCGCGGGTTCGATAAGACTGAGAGCGGTTGGCGGACCGCTGACGGCCGTCTCCAGCGGCAGGGGTACGATTTTCGTCGGCCGCGCCAGCGGCCCGGTGGTGGCGCGGGTGGCCGGTTCTGGTGCGATCGATATAGCCACCGGCACGGCGCCCAAGCTCAATGCTTCGGTGGCCGGTTCGGGCGATATCCGCTTCGGCGGCGTGGCGGGCGAGGTGACCGCCTCAGTCGCCGGACCAGGGGCGATCAACATAGCCAGGGCGCGCGGTTCGGTGTCGCGACGGGTGTTCGGGGCCGGCCGCATCGTCGCCGGGCGCTGAGCGCCGTTGACGGCGCAAAGGCGAGCGAGTATCACGCCGGCTCTTTTCGCGGCCGGTCCGATCTCTATGACCCGCCCGATAGCCGGATGCTTCGCCAGCGGGCGAGTTTAGGCGCCGAAGCCGCACCCCGCGTTTCGGCGCTGTTTCGCGTTTATCGGGACCAGCCATTGCCCATCGGGGCGTCCGCGAAGCCAACCGAGTGGAAGCATCCGCTCGGCCTATCTGAAACGAAAGAGCGAATGCCGACAGTCAACCAGTTGATTCGCAAGCCTCGGGTGAACAAGCCCGTGCGCAACAAGGCCCCGGCTTTGAAGGGTTCGCCGCAACGCCGTGGCGTATGCACGCGTGTCTATACGGTGACGCCGAAAAAGCCGAATTCGGCCCTGCGCAAGGTGGCCAAGGTCCGGCTGACCTCGGGCATCGAGGCGGTGTGCTACATTCCCGGCGAAGGTCACAACTTGCAGGAGCACTCAGTGGTCCTGATCCGCGGCGGGCGCGTCAAGGATTTGCCC
>DATBOH010000285.1:0-9118 GCA_036553915.1 Caulobacteraceae bacterium
CCGTCCAGGTGTCGTCATAGAAGACGATGCCGGCGCTGTCCGGATAGGTCAGCCGGTCGTGGACATGCCAGCATTCGTGATAGCGATTGCAGACAACCACGGCGCCGGCCGACGAAGCCGCGAGCGTGGCGCCCAATACGACGGCGCCCATTGCCGCAAGAAGCGGTTTGTTGACAGGTTTCATGGATATGGGGTCCTCTGGGGTTACCCCCCGTGTGGCTTTAGAAACCGGCGCCGGCCGTGTTGGTTCCCGCGCCGCTCCGATCGAGGAGCTGCCCCTCAGGCTGATGCCGCCTCGACAGCCGCACGACCGTAGATGCTTTGTTTCGGCGCCGCGATCACCCGACGGAGCATCGGTTCGAAGAACTCCAGCGGCGCGGTCTCGTAGTCCGGATCGAAGGCCGATTGGTCGTAGAGATGGCAGAACTGAGCGCAATATTCGAAATGCGGGTGGCCGCGGAATTGCTCGCGCATGTCACGGTCAAGCCCGATCAGGTGAAAAAAATAGTAGCCCTGAAAGATCCCGTGCTTTTCCATCATCCAGTGATTGGCTTCCGAGATGTAGGGCTTCATGATCACCGCCCCGATTTCGGCGTGATTGGCTGGCCCCATCAAATCGCCGACGTCATGCATGAGGGCGCAGACGACATATTCCTCGTCGCGGCCGTCGCGATGCGCACGGGTGGCGGTTTGGAGCGAATGCGTCAGCCGGTCGACGGCGAATCCGCCGGCGTCGCGCCCCAGGTCGTGAAGCGCGGCGATCAGCCGGTCGCCATGAGCGCGCTGAAACGGGCTGCTGGCGCGGCCGATCGCGATCCAGTCTTCCTGCGAGCCCTCAGTCATCGCCCGGAACTTCGCCCGAGGCGCCGCTCCATCGTCGGCCATGATCCCGCTCCTCACTGTTCCAATTTATGGTGGGCGACCCAGGCCTGACCGTCAACCGGCCAGGCGAGCCTTATGATTTGCTTATGGAGATGGGGCTGGTTCGGCATGGCGATCTAACGCGCCGCGGCGCTAACCCTGCGGTTCCTAAATGGAGCTGGAGATGGCCGACCTTCTCTACATTGCCTCCGGCTTCGCCCTGCTCGCCGTCTTCGGCGGTTACGTCTGGGTGCTGAGGCGGATCTGACGATGCTGATTCTCTGGGCGATCGCGGCGGTTTTCATCGCCGCCTACATGCTGGCTGCCTTGCTGCGGCCCGACAAATTCTGAAATTCCCCGCAAGGTCATCGGCCCATGACCGCCAACGGCTGGGGCGAAATCCTCGTCACCATCGCCTTCACGATCGCCCTTGCCGTTCCCCTTGGCCTGTACATGGCCAAGGTCTGGCAAGGCGAGCGCACCTGGCTCGATCCGGTGCTTCGGCCCGTCGAGCGGCGCCTGTACCGCGCCTTTGGGGTCGACCCGGAGGCCAGTCAATCGTGGTGGCGCTACGCCGCTTCGATGCTGACCTTCAGCGCCGCAAGTTTTCTCGTGCTCTATCTGATCCTGCGGTTCCAGGACCTGCTGCCGCTCGACCCGCAGCGCTTCAAGGGCATGAGTCCTGACCTGGCCTTCAATACCGCCGTCAGTTTCATCACCAACACCAACTGGCAATCCTACACACCCGAACAGACCATCTCGACCTTTTCCCAGATGGCCGGCCTCACCAGCCACAACTTCCTCTCGGCGGCCGCCGGAATCGCCCTGGCCGTCGCGGTCAGCCGCGCTTTCGCCACCCACAGGGGTGAGGGTCTTGGGGTCTTCTTTGTCGATCTTACCCGGGTGGCGCTCTATGTGCTGGGGCCGGTCGCCCTGGTGTTCGCCCTTGTGTTCGTGGCGCTCGGCGAGCCCCAGACCCTCAGCGCTGGGGTGCATGCGGTTGGGCTGGAAGGCGGACGCCAGGCCATCCCGCTGTTTCCGACCGCCAGCCAAGAGATCATCAAGCAGTTCGGCACCAATGGCGGCGGGCTCTTCAACGCCAATTCCGCTCATCCCTTCGAAAACCCCAGCGCGCTCACCAACCTTCTCGAAGAGGTGGCGATGAACGTGCTGGCCTACGCCTGCGTCTTCGCTTTTGGGGTGGTGGTCGCCGCGCGTCGCGACGCTCGTGCGCTCGCCGCCGTCATGGCGCTGTTTATCCTCGGCGCCAGCGCGGCGATCTACTGGGCGGAGACCCAGCCGCCGCCGGCGCTGCAAGCCGTCCATGCCATCGCCCAGGTCAACATGGAGGGCAAGGAGGTGCGCTTCGGCGCCCCTTCCAGCGCAGTTTGGACCGCGTTCACCACCGGCGCCTCCGACGGCGGCGTCAATGCCATGCACGACAGCTACATGCCGCTTTCCGGCGGCGTGGCTATGTTCATGATTCAGTTGGGCGAGATCCTGCCCGGCGGTGTCGGCTCGGGGCTCTACGGCATGGTGGTCATGGCGGTGATCGCCGTCTTCATCGCCGGACTGATGGTGGGCCGCACGCCGGAGTATCTCGGCAAGAAGATCGAGGCCCGCGAGGTCACCTTCGCCATGCTTTCGGTTCTGGTGATGCCCGCCGCCATCCTGCTGTTCACCGCCATCGCCGCCAATCTGCCGCTCGCCCTCAAGGGGCTTGCCGCCAGCGGCCCGCATGGCCTTTCGGAGATTCTCTATGCCTATACGTCAGCGGCGGGAAACAACGGTTCCTGCTTTTGTGGGCTGTCGGCCAACGCGCCATGGTGGAACGCCACACTGGGCGTCGCCATGCTCCTCGGCCGCTTCGCCCCTGTCTTGCCTGTCCTGGCCATGGCCGGGTCCCTGGCGTCCAAACCCCGCCTGGAGGCCAGCGCCGGCGTCTTCCCCACCCACGGCCCCTTGTTCGTTGGCCTTCTGGTCGGAGTGATCCTGATCGTTGGCGGCCTGCTCTACTTCCCCGCCCTGACGCTCGGGCCCTTGGCCGAGCACTTCCAGATGCTGCGCCTCGGTCGCTGACCCGTCTTTTCAGAGAGGACCCGCGATGACCGACATGGTCGCCCTTCAAGACCTTCATCTGGGCGAAAGGCGCCGCTCCGCCGTCTCGGGGACGGCGCTGTCCTCCGCGGTGATGTTGCGCGCGGTCGGCGACGCCTTCGCCAAGCTCGACCCGCGCCGCTTGACCCGCAACCCGGTGATCCTGACCACGGAGCTCATCGCCGCCCTGGCCACGGTCTCGACCGTGGCGGCGTTTCAGTCAGGGGCCAGTCCCGGGTGGGCGTTGCAGATAGCGCTGTGGCTCTGGTTTACGGTGCTGTTCGCCAATTTCGCCGAAAGCATCGCCGAGGGCCGCGGCAAGGCCGCCGCCGATGCGCTGCGGGCCCAGCGGGTCGAGGTCAAGGCCAAGCTGATCGTCGACGACAAGCTCGGCACTTTGGTCCCGACGCCCGCCTATAAGCTCGACCTCGGCAGTCTGGTGCTCGTCGAGGCGGGCGATGTCATCCCCTCCGATGGAGAGATCGTCGAGGGCGTGGCGTCGGTCAACGAGGCGGCGATTACCGGCGAGTCCGCGCCGGTGATCCGGGAGGCTGGCGGCGATCGCTCGGCCGTCACGGGCGGCACGACCGTGATGTCCGACTGGATCAAGGTTCGGATCACGGTGGCCCAGGGAGACACCTTCCTCGACCGCATGATCGCCATGGTCGAAGGCGCTGAACGCCGCAAGACGCCTAATGAGATGGCGCTAACGGTGCTGCTCGCCGGACTGACGTTGATCTTTCTGATCGTCGTGGTCTCGCTGCTGGGCCTGGGCCGCTACTCGGGCGTCACCTTGGATCCGCTGATTCTTGGCGCGTTGTTCGTTTGCCTCATCCCGACCACGATCGGGGCCCTGCTGTCGGCTATCGGCATCGCCGGCATGGACAGGCTGCTGAAGGTCAATGTGCTCGCCACCTCGGGCCGGGCGGTGGAGGCTTCGGGTGACGTCGACACGTTGCTGCTCGACAAGACTGGCACGATTACCCATGGAGCCCGGCAGGCGACCGAAGTCATTCCCGGTCCAGGCGTGCGCCGCGAAAGCGCCCTGGCCGCGGCCTTGATGGCCTCGCTGGCCGACGAGACGCCCGAAGGTCGCTCGATCGTCGATCTGGCGATAAGGGAGGGCCAGAACGCCGAGGCCCCGGAGCAATCGCAGGCGGTGCCGTTCAGCGCCTCGACTCGGCTGTCCGGTCTGGACGCCCCCGGCCGCGTTTGGCGCAAGGGCGCAGTCGAGGCGGTGGTGCAGCTGGTCGGCGAACCCTTGCCACCTGAGCTCGCCGCCGCCGTCGACCGTATCGCGCGCTCTGGCGGCACGCCTTTGGCCGTAGCGGAGGACGGCGTGCTCGTTGGCGTCGTGCACCTGAAGGATGTGGTCAAGCTCGGTGTCAAGGAACGCTTCGCCGACCTGCGTCGCATGGGCCTGCGCACGGTGATGATAACCGGCGACAATCCGGTGACGGCGGCGGCGATCGCCTCCGAGGCCGGAGTCGATGACTTCCTCGCCGAGGCCAAGCCGGAGGACAAGCTGCGGCTCATTCGCGACGAACAGGCGCGCGGACGGCTGGTGGCCATGTGCGGGGATGGATCCAACGACGCTCCGGCGCTCGCCCAGGCCGATGTCGGGGTGGCCATGCAGACTGGCACCCAGGCGGCGCGCGAAGCCGGCAACATGGTCGACCTCGACAGTGACCCGACCAAGCTCATCGAGATCGTCGAGGTGGGCAAACAGATGCTGATCACCCGCGGGGCGCTGACCACCTTCTCGATCGCCAATGACGTGGCCAAGTATTTCGCCATCATACCGGCGATCTTCGTCGTCGCCCTGCCGCCGCTCGCGGCCCTCAACATCATGGGGCTGAAAAGCCCCCACAGCGCCATCCTCTCGGCGGTGATCTTCAACGCCTTGATCATCGTCGCCCTGATCCCGCTGGCCCTTCGCGGAGTGCGCTACCGGCCGATCGGCGCGGCCAGACTCTTGCAGCGCAACCTGCTCATCTACGGCCTGGGCGGTCTCGCGGCGCCGTTTCTGGGCATCAAGCTCGTCGACCTGGCCGTCAATGGCCTGGGTCTTGCGTAAGGATTCCGCCATGTTCGCCCAGCTTCGCGCCGCCGTGGTTTCGACCGTCCTGTTCACCGGGCTGTTCGGTGTCGCCTATCCGCTGGGGGTGACCGGCCTCGCCCAGGTCCTGTTTCCCTGGCAGGCCAACGGAAGTCTCGTCCGCGCCGCCAACGGCCGGATCATCGGCTCGGCGCTCATCGGCCAGCCCTTCGCGAGACCTGAGTATCTGCATCCGCGTCCGTCAGCCGCCGGGAACGGCTATGACGCCACCAGTTCCGGCGGATCGAACTACGGCCCGCTGAGCGCCGACCTGGCCAAGCGGGTCGCCAAGGACGCCAAGGCGGTGCGCGCCGCCGACGGCAAGCCCGACCTACCGGACGACGCGGTCACCGCCTCCGGTTCCGGTCTCGACCCTGACATTTCTCCGGCTTATGCCCTGCTTCAGGCCGATCGGATCGCCGCCGCGAGGCGCATCGACCCGAACGCGGTGCGCCGCCTGATCGCCGGGCGCATCGAGAATCCGCTCCTCGGCTTCATCGGCCAGCCGCGCGTCAATGTGTTGATGGCCAACCTCGCCCTGGACGCCGCGTTCGCAAAGGCTCAGCCTCACCCGGCATGAGGTCCGAAGAACCGCGCCGACCTGACCCTGAGGCGCTCCTGGCCGAGGCCCGCAAGGCTGGCCGCGGACGGCTGAAGGTCTTTCTGGGCATGGCGCCGGGGGTCGGCAAAACCTATGAGATGCTGGCGCAGGCGGCGCGTCGGGCCGAAGTCGCGGATGTGGTCGTGGGCGTGGTGGAGACCCACGGCCGCCGGGAAACCGAAGCCCTGACGGCGGACCTCGAGATCCTGCCGCGCAAGCCGATCCCCTACAAGAACCATCTGCTTCAGGAGTTCGATCTCGACGCCGCCCTCGCCCGCCGACCGGCGCTGTTGCTGGTCGACGAATACGCCCACACCAATGCGCCGGGCTCGCGCCACGCGAAGCGCTGGCAGGATGTCGACGAGTTGCTGGCGGCCGGCGTCAACGTCTGGACCACCCTCAATGTCCAGCACCTCGAAAGCCTGGTCGACGTGGTGTGGAAGATCACCGGGGTGCGGCAGCGGGAAACCGTTCCGGACCTCGCCCTTTCACGCGCCGACGACATCGAGCTTGTGGACATCACGCCAGACGAACTGCGCCAGCGGCTGGGGGAGGGAAGGGTCTATCTCGGCCCCACCGCGCGCCTGGCGGCCGAAAACTTCTTCAAGCCCGAAAACCTTACCGCGCTGCGCGAGTTGGCCCTGCGCCGCGCCGCCCAGACGGTCGATGACCAGCTGCTCGCCGCCATGCGCCAGAAAGGTGTCGAAGGCCCCTGGGCGGCTGGTGAGCGGATCGTGGTTCTGATCGCTCCGGGACCGCTGGCGACGACCCTCACCCGCGCCGGCAAGCGGCTCTCCGACATGATGATGAACGCGCCCTGGACGGTCGCTTACGTCGAACGACCCAACGGAACACCCCCCGACGCCGTCGCGGCGGCCACCGTCAGCACCGCCTTTCGCCTCGCCGAACAACTGGGCGGCGCCAGCATCGTGCTTTCCGGCGACGACATCGTCGGCGCCCTGATGGACTACGTCAGGCGTAACAATGTCACCCAGATCGTGGTTGGAAAGTCGCGCCGGGGCCGCTGGAAGGCGCTGTTCGGCCGCGCTCTCATTCCCGCCCTGGTTGAAGACGCCGCCGGCGCGGCCCTGCACATCATCACCGATCATGGTGAGCAGGTCCCACCCCCTCGCCGCGAGCGGCTCGCGCCATCGGCGCCCTGGCGCGGGCATCTGGGCTCGATCGCCTTCGTCGGCATCGCCGGACTGTTGGCGGCGGCCGTCGACCGCCTGAACCAGGACGCCAATCTGGCGATGATCTTCCTGCTGAGCGTACTGGCTAGCGGTCTCGTTTATGGCTTCTGGCCGGCGGTGACGGCGGCGACCCTTTCGGCCCTGACGTACAATTTCTTCTTTCTCGAGCCGCGCATGTCCTTCGTCATCGGACATGCCGGAGATGTCCTGACCTTCGCGGTATTCTTCGTCGTCGCCATGGCCACCGGATGGCTGACAGGGCGGGTCCGCGATCAGGCCCTGGCGGTATCGCGGCGAGCGACGGCGGTCACAGCTCTGCTGGCGGCCAGCCGCCGGCTCTCCGCCTCGGCAGTGAAAGACACCGCCGCCGAGGCTTTGGCCGAGCAGCTGGCGGCGACCACCGGCGGCGCCGCTGTCGTGCTGCTGCCGCGCGCCGACGACATTGCGATCGCGGCTGGTTCTCCCACGTCCACGCAGCTGGCGCCGGGGGATCTGGCAGCCGCGCGCTGGACCTGGACGCACGGCGAGCCGGCTGGCGCCGATACCGGCACACTGCCAAGCGCAGCCTGGACCTTTCGACCGCTGCAGGGATTGAAGGCCCGAGCGGGAGTGGCGGGGATAGAGCCGACGTTCCTGCGCACCGACGAGGGCGAGCGGTTCGTCACGGCCTTGCTCGATCAGGGCGCCGTAGCCTTGGAGAGGGCCGAATTGGCGGACGCCGCCGCTGACGCCGAGGCTCTCCGCCGTTCGGAAAAGCTGCGCTCGGCGCTGCTCAATTCGGTCAGCCATGATTTGCGCACGCCGCTGGCCACGGTTCTGGGGGCGGCCACCACCTTGATCGATTTTCGCGCGACGCTCGAACCGGAAGTCGCGACCGACCTGCTCAAAGGCATCCGCGAGGAGGCAGAACGCCTCAATCGCTATGTCGGCAATTTGCTGGACATGACCAGGTTGGAGGGCGGCGCGCTGGAGGTGCGGGCCGACTGGGTGGACGTCCGCGACGCCCTTTCCGAAGCCGCCGACCAGGTCTCCAGACGCCTGGAACGGCGGACGATCAGCCGCGACTTCCCCACCGACCTGCCGCTGGTGCGCGCCGACCCGGTGCTTCTGCAACAGGCGCTCGTCAACATTCTGGAAAACGCCATAGCCTACAGCCCTGACGGCTCGGCCGTCGAGCTGGCCGCCTATGAAGACCGCCGAAATGTGGTGCTGTCGGTCGAGGATGAGGGGCGCGGCATTCCGACGGCCGATCTGGCGCGCGTCTTCGACCGCTTTCGGCGCATGGAGGAACCCTCTGACCGCGGCAAGGGCGCGGGTCTGGGTCTCGCCATCGCCAAGGGGTTTATAGACGCCATGAATGGACGCATTGCCGCCGCCAGTCCGATCCATGAGGGCCGAGGCACGCGCATCCTGATCAGCCTGCCCAAGGTCGTGGCCGCGGAAGGCGCGGCGGCCGATGTCTAAGCCTCGGATTCTCGTGGTCGACGACGAGCCGCCGATCCACCGGTTCCTGGCCGCCGCCCTGGACGCCGCCGGCTTCGAACCGGTGCGGGCCGACACCGGTCGCGCGGCGCTTTCGGAAATGGCCCGCAAACCGCCGGACGCCGTGGTGCTCGACCTCGGCCTGCCGGACCTCGACGGTCAGCAGGTGTTGAAGCGGGCGCGGGTCTTCTATGATGGGCCGATCCTGGTGCTGTCGGCGCGCGATCGCGAGCTTGAAAAGATCGAGGCGCTCGACGCCGGCGCCGACGACTATGTGGAAAAGCCGTTCCGCGTTGGCGAGCTTTTGGCCCGCCTGCGCGTCGCCATCCGCCGTCAGCAGCGGCCGGGCGACACCGCGCCGCCGATCGTCCACGCCGGCGATCTCGTCATCGATCTCGATCGCGACCTGGTCAGCCGCGCCGGTCAGTCGGTGCGGCTGTCGCCGCGGGAATATGCGTTGTTGGCCCGCCTTGTGCGCGCTGACGGACGGGTGCTGACCCATAAGGACCTGCTGGTCTCCATCTGGGGGCCAGCCCACGCCCACGACACGCAATATCTGCGCGTGTTCATTGGCCAGCTCCGCACCAAGCTGGAGGCCGATCCATCGGCGCCGACGCGCATCCTCACTCAGCCCGGCATTGGCTATCGGTTCATGTCGGACGAATGGAGTTGATATGGCCACGATTTGCCCAACCGGGCATTTCGGCTATGACGACGCTCCCGGCGCGGGCGTAGTTCAGAGGTAGAACGTCAGCTTCCCAAGCTGAATGTCGCGAGTTCGATTCT